>JBAVZX010000087.1:0-2658 GCA_049589015.1 Phormidium sp.
ACTAAGTTCCGCGTCGCAGATTTAGGAGTTTTGCAGTTAACAAATAATGTCATAGGTGCTGCCGAAAAATGGATAAAATCTACTTGTGAAGATGCGAAATTAGAGAGTTTAATTACTCCAGATGTAGTTGTCAAAGGTCAATGGGTGAAGGTGGAAAAAGTGCGATCGCAAATTCGCTATTTAGTTGCTGATGATTATACCTTAACTCCAGCCTCAACAGAACAAACTTCTCAAGAAGGTTGTAATGTCGAACTTACTCAATTAATTGTTAATCATAATCCTTGGTGGACTTTAGGTTTTGAAGCTTCAGGAACCGATGATAAATTAACATCCAATTTGAAAACTGTAGCCGAAAAAGTATTGCAAACCTTCCCCCAACAAAAATTAAGCTTGGTAGATTCTTATGCTTATCCCAAATGGTTATCTGTGTTTGTTTAATTGATTGGATGAATTTTAAATTGGTTTTTTTACCACAGATATCCACAGATGAACACAGATGAACACAGATAATTTTTATTTCATCTTTTGCCAAAACCAATTTTCTCTAATTTTTCTCATCTTTTGATTAGATATATCCTCCCCATCTGAACGGTAAACAAAACCTTTAATCCCTTGAGAAAAACGCGATCGATCTTGACAAAAAAAGATTTCCGTCGCGTTTCTCTGCTGTTTAACAACTATTTTTCGATTTGGACAACCAACCAAATAACGATATTTACAAGGAAGTTTAATTTCTGATACTTGATTATTACTTGTGTCTGCTGACAATTCTCCTTTTTCTACCATAATAGCTACTTCTTTAAATGCCGCAAAATATTGATCGAAGGTTGCTAAAGTCGGATTTGGTACATTCAATAATTGAATTGCTATCAGGGTAAATATGCTAATTAAAAAAGGTAATATTACCTTTTTTAAATCCTGCCTTAACTCTAAAAAAGCATAAACAGGCCAGATAATGATTAACGGCAAAAATAACAAATTATCGCTAATGCCTTGCTGTAAATAACTTAAAATAAAAGCCATTAAAATGGCTATGAATAACATATAAAAAGCTACTTTAAACAAGACCTTAAAAAATAAACTAAACCGAGTTGCTAATGAGTTAGGTAAATCACCTTTAAACTTCCTCGCCAAGTAAGGAGGCCAATAAAATAAGACCAATAAAAATAAAAAATTAACCCAAAATAACCCCAAGAATTCCCCCAAATCACATTTAAACCTGCGAAAAATTAACTCTAAAAAACTAACAATAAATACAATTAAAGCAACCCGCAAAACGAGAAAATTATTAGCTGAATTTTGCATATATTTAGGAACATTAGCTTTTTTTGAACCGCAGAGACGCAGAGGACGCAGAGAGAAGACTGAGATCTTGCACAAGTCCCAAAATCCGCCTGGGACTCAAGTCCCAGGCTAATAGCTAAACTCCTCTAAAGAGGACTAAATACAAAGTGTTCAGTCCATTTTAATGGACTTGAGCTATTAGCCCGGAAATTGATTTCCGGGGGGGCTAAAAGGCAGGTGCAAGATCTCAGAAGAAATGAGAGTTTTCCCAATCCCCAGTCCCCAGTCCCTAGTCACCAATCAATCAGCAGATAAGCTAATCTTACGCGCCGTTCTCAGAATTTGTCCTGCCAAAATTGCTGCCCCAAAACCATTATCAATGTTCACCACACCTACACCAGCAGCACAAGAATTCAACATTGTCAATAGAGGGGCAAGACCGCCAAAACTTGCGCCGTAACCAATGCTAGTGGGAACCGCAATCACTGGAGAATCTGCCAAACCTGCCACCACGCTTGGCAAAGCGCCTTCCATCCCCGCCACCACAATTAAAACATCAGATTGGGCGATGACGTGGCGGTTACTCAGCAAACGGTGAATTCCGGCGACTCCCACATCCCAGAGACGCTGTACCTGAAAACCGCAAAGTTCGGCGGTAACTGCGGCTTCTTCTGCTACTGGCAAGTCAGCTGTTCCGGCGGAAATAATGCCAATTGTCCCGGAATATTTAGGTTCTAAAGCAGCGGGAACGGTGGCGCAAATTCGGGCATTTGGGTAGTAGTAAAGGTGAGGAATTTTTTCTTGGACTTCGGCGTAAACTTCGGGAGTAATTCTAGTCGCCATTACTACCGAATTTTGTTGTCGCATCGCCTGAAAAATTTGGGCAATTTGATCGGGTGTTTTACCTTGGCCCCAAATCACTTCAGGAAACCCGGTTCGCAGTTGTCGATGATGATCGATTTTGGCAAAATCGCCCACTGATTCAAAGGCAAAATGCTTGAGTTTTTCCATTGCCACATCTGGGCTAACTCTACCATTTGCAACTGCTTCTAATAGAGATTGTAATGTTTCGGGTTGAGTCATTCGATTTTCGATTTTAACTGGTCTAATTTTCGCTTAATGTTAGTTCGTGAATGTTCCAGAATGCGCCGCCTAATGCTGAGTATTTTATTCCTTCAATTCGATTTCGTACAGCTGCCAATGATAAAGGATTCACCAAGTAAATTACTGGCAGTTGTTCCTGCACAATATTTTGGAATTGGGCATAAATTTGTTTCCGCTTAGTTTCGTCTAATTCTTGTGCGCCTACAATCATTAAGCGATCGATCTCTTTTTCCCAATCAGAAACTACCCAACCATTTATCGGCGGTTCAC
>JBAVZX010000088.1:0-3303 GCA_049589015.1 Phormidium sp.
ATACACAAGTAAATCCGCTATTTCTGAGTTTCTTTTGGACAATTTTCAATCACTAATTCTCAAAAGGAATAAACATGGCTAACCCTATTTTTGGTAGTTTAGGGCGGAGTTTTGCATACACAAACAACGCTACAGGATTAGATGCTTTCAAAACTGAATGGTTGACAGCGGCGCAAAACCAAGGTATTGAGATATTCAGTAATGATTTCAACGGGACAAAAACCAATTATTTTGACCCGACTCCGCAAAGTAACCTTACCCTTGATAACAATAGCTGGCAAACTTTTGGACACATAAACGGGATGGGTGTTGCTGCTTCTTATGCAGGTTGGTACACTGATACCAGCAAAATTCGAGCGGAAATTAACTATAACCCTAATACTGGGGAATCGCAAAAGCTAACTTACAAATGGACACCCAACAAAACTATTACCAGTGCTTTTGTTGATTTGAGTGCATTTACTCCGAAAAGTGCGGAAAAATGGGGTAATGAAGTTGGTTTGTTGCGAGCGTTTAAAAATGGGCAAGAAGTAGATATTACGGGCTTTCGGATGGTTAATGAAACCACCCAAAGTCTCAACCAAGCTTCTATTAATAATTCTCAATTTGGGGTCAGATTTACTGCTGATGATGGCGTTGCTGGAGATTTTAAATTTCGAGTAACTGGCAACTTTGATGAATTGCGATTTGAGGCTAGACCTTATGATAGTCCAAATGGTACTCAACCGACTAATCAATTTGGTTTCAGCGATAGTTCCGATTTCCTAGTTCAGCAAATCAAATATGAGGGAACTGAGGATAGTTTACAAGTTGGGTTTCAAAGCATCAATTTACCTCAGACGATCGACTTTGGTGCTGATGGAACTGCCAGAGTTACTGTTACCAACCAAGGAAGTAATACGGTTAATCGACCTGTAACGGTTAATTTGTATATTTCTACGGATGAAACGATCGATCGCGTCACCCCAGAAACTTTAGTTGATGGACAAGAAGACTTACAAAATGATGGTTTGCTAGCCAAAGTTACGCAAAATGTCAACTTGCTCCCTGGACAATCAACTACTTTTGAAATTCCCTATCAAAACCTAACTTCTGTTGTCTCACCGGGAGGATATCACCTAATTGCCGAAGTAGATCCCTTATTCCAAAGTAGCGGGAATCAAACAGTTAGTCAGCACGTTTCTGCACCGGGAACAGATGTAGTAATTGATTGGATGTCAACTTTCTTAAATGCTGTGCAGGAAGATCCCGAATCAGGCGATCCAGTGGGCTCAGCGCCCCCAGAAGGTACACGCGCCGCTGCTTTGATGAGTGCGGCAATTTATGATACGGTGAATGCTTTTGAAAAAACTCACAAACCTTATTTAGTAGATCAAACTGCACCTGTAGGCGCATCCAAAGAAGCTGCTGTAGCTGGCGCTGCACATTACGTGCTAAGTTTGTTGTATCCGACTGAAACTGCTCAGATTAATGCTCAACTGGAACGCTCTCTGGCTGAGGCTTCTGGCACTTCACTAGAGAAAACTACTGGAGCAAATTTTGGGCGTTCGATCGCTCAAGCGGTAATGATTTCTCCCCAAGCAACGGCGCTGAGTGTAACTGATCCAGATTTGGGTTATGCTTACACTTCTAATGTAGGTGACTATGTTTGGCAGGTTGATTCACCGAATAAATATGCCCTTGGTGCCGGATACGGGGAAGATGCAGTTCCCTTTGCTGTACCTGACAGTGACACATTTGCACCTACTTTCGACGGTGTGTATAAAAGCGATCTTTATGCACAAGAGATTGAAGAAGTGCGACTTTTTGGGGGTAAGGCAAATACGGCGACAACAACTACACTACGTAATGCCGATCAAACAGAATTAGTTAACTTTTGGGCTTACGATCGCGCCGACACTTTCAGACCTTACGGACAGTTAATTCAAATTGCTGAAGAAACCGCTGTGCGGGAGGGAAATACCATTGGGGAAAATGCCCGTTTGTTCTTGCAGTTAAATGTTGCATTGGCTGATTCGGCGATTACGGCTTGGGATGCTAAATACACTCACAATCAGCCTAGACCAAATGATGCGATCGCAGGTTGGACCGATCCGGTAACTGGGCAATTTGTCGCGCCCTTGACAGAAACAGACAATCGTGCTGATACTACGTCCGATCGAGATTGGGAGTCACTTTTACCCACTCCTCCCTTCCCTGATTTTATTTCCGGTCACTCAACTTTTGGCGGTGCTTTCGGTGCTGTAATGACTAACTTTTTCGGTGATAATTACGCATTTACGGCGGTTTCTCAAGAGTTAATTGGTGTTACTCGTTCTTTTAGCAGCTTTAATCAAGCTGGATCTGAAGATGCTATTAGCCGTTTGTACGCTGGCGTTCATGTTCGCGAAGCTGTTGATGATGCAGTAGCCACAGGTCAAAATGTTGCTAATTATGTTGTTAATAACATTGCTCAACCAGTTTAATTAATTTGTTGCCTGAGCGATTCCACCAAACACGGAATCGCTCTCATATTTGATCAGAAATAATCAAATCAAGTAGAAAGGTCGCCTAATTTACTATCAACGCATCCTGCCCACTGTTGGGCTGCTTCATAAGCAGAAGTAGCTGGCTTTTCTTCCCTATTTTTTTGCGCTTTATATTGCAGAAATTGCATAAAATCAATTACTTCCTGCTGTTGATTAGCAGATAATTTTTTAAACTCATTTAACATAATTTGTTCTTTATTAATGGCTTGAGTCATGTTTCACCTGGTCTGAAATTTCAAATCTTAACTTAAATTTAGTTTAGCTTAGTCTATAACGGAATCCCAGTTCCCTATCGCGTAGGACAGGCATCTTGCCTGTCTTATACCAAATCCGGGTCAGCTACCCCCTTTATGATTGGGCTGTCACAGAATCGTTTAAACTGAAAAAGGATTTTGCATCTTCCCAAGTTAAAGTGAAAACTGACTCAATTTTTTATCGCTTATTTAAAACTTTCCCTTGGATCTTTTTTCAACTGATTGGTCGATCGAATGTTGATGCCAATACCTATCAGTTTATTTCGGTGGAACTCAAACAAACAGCCTTTCGCATTGATGGCGTATTTAGTCCCACTGTTGAATCTGAGGAACAACCCGTTTATTTTTTAGAAGTTCAGTTTCAACCAGATACCACTTTTTACCGACGCTTTTTTTCGGAAATTTTCCTGTATTTGCGACAAAATGAATCGGTTAACCTGTGGCGTGCGGTTGTGATTTATCCAACTCGCCGGATTGAGACAACAGATACTTTACCTTATCAAGGGTTGCTTTCTAGTTCG
>JBAVZX010000089.1:0-1721 GCA_049589015.1 Phormidium sp.
TCCCCGCCGAACGCTTGGTGCAAGTAATTGCTCGTTTAGGTCGTGCCGTAAGTGCGGCTGGCTTAGTTGGTGGTCAAGTAGTTGACTTAGAATGTGAAGGGAAATCAGATGTTACTATTGAAACTCTGAATTTTATTCACACCCATAAAACGGGCGCTCTGCTAGAGGCTTGTGTGGTTTGCGGGGCGATTATTGCGGGAATATCGGTAGCGGATTTGCAAAGATTGTCTCGTTATGCTGAAAATATTGGGTTAGCATTTCAAATTGTGGATGATGTTCTCGATATCACAGCTACTCAAGAAGAGTTGGGCAAAACCGCAGGTAAGGATTTACAAGCTCAAAAGGCAACTTATCCTAGTCTTTGGGGTTTGGAAGAATCTAGAAGCAAGGCTCAACAATTAGTGACAGCTGCTAAGGCGGAACTGGCACCTTTTGGGGAAAATGCTCGACCGCTATTAGCGATCGCAGAATTTATTACCAGTCGCACTCACTAAAAGTCTGTAGAACAGGTAATATTTAGTCAATTTTGTCTCCTACAAGACTTAACATTTAAACCTGCTCACAAAGTCTACAGCAGAATCCTACATAATCCGAAATCCAACCTAAAAGCCAAATATTGATATGCAGGAATTTTGCCACAGTATTCTCGACAACCGCGTATTGTTGGTCGCTCTGATCGCCAGTTTAATTGCTCAAATTACTAAACTCGCCATCGAGTTGGGCAAAAACCGGAAAATTAATATTCGTGTTCTGGTGGAAACTGGCGGTATGCCTAGCGCCCATTCCGCCTTGGTGACAGCCTTGGCAACGGGTGTAGGTCAAACAATGGGATGGAATAGTCCTGATTTTGCGATCGCAGCCATCTTTGCCATTATCGTCATGTACGATGCCGCTGGAGTCCGTCAAGCTGCTGGCAAACAAGCACGTATCCTCAATCAAATCATTGATGAGCTATTTCGCGAACATCCCACCTTTAACGAAGATCGCCTGAAAGAATTACTTGGGCATACCCCCTTTCAAGTAATTGTGGGCTCGGCTCTCGGTGTAACTATTGCTTGCTTAGCTGCACCAGCTTATTGAGTAAGGATTGAGTAAGGAGCAGGGGAGCAGACGATCGTAATAGATTGATTAATTTGACACTCTCAGGTCTAAAGACACAGAGTTTCCAAACTCCCGGATTGTATTATGAGAAAAGTATTTTTACTTTTCTTACATTTACTTACAAGTTTTTCCTTAAGTTTTGAATTTTTAATGCCTTCACTTTAGTACATTTGGAAAATCAGGGAGATAAAAAAGAAAACTTTCTTTTTTTCTCCCTTACTCCTCTGCTTCCTTGCTCCTCTACCTCATTATCGGGGAGTTTCCACCTGTGGTTTAAGGAGCATGACTCGATTTCCATCTACTAACATTACTAAAAAACCGCGATCGTTCAACAGCCGAAAAGTATTACTAGCATTTCTCTCATTACTAGTGTACAAAACCAAAAGTTGACACTCTCCCGTCAAGCTAGCGCTGTGACGGGAGATTCATGTTTCTTCGAGCAATGCTTTTTAGTGCTAGCACTAACGAGCCTTACTTGCTCTCCACAAGCTTGAAATTCGGTATGCCCTACCGTATTTGTTGACAGTATTCTAATACCCTCTTCCCTAATGTTTTTCGCTGCATTCTCATCCCTGTCGTGATGGGTTTGACATTTTGGGCAAACCCATTCTCTATCTTTT
>JBAVZX010000090.1:0-11128 GCA_049589015.1 Phormidium sp.
TTTAATCATCTAACCAGAGAAATAAATCAATTTAAGTAATTTGGTTATCTTCAATACAAGAGAGTATTAGTTAAATATAACCTTTCTGATTTAAAATAAGGCCATAAGGGTTTTCTAGATTTACTTCTTTGGGCAGTTCTTAATACAATGGATTTTAGTCAAACGCTTGCGGAAAAAATAGATATGATTACCAAAAAGTGGGTTGAAGCTGTTCGCTTAGATCGGAAAATTTCCAGCGCTAACCATTTATCAGGTTCAGCAATACGGGATCACTTGCCTGAAGTTTTAAGGGCGATGGCAAGTGCGCTTTCTCACGAGCAGGAAAGTGATCTTGAAATAATTGTCAAAGATAGTTCATTTCACGGCGTTGTCAGGGCAGCACAAGGTTATACGCCAACAGAGATTGTGCGAGAATATCGTTTACTGCGTGAAATAATATTTTCTAGTTTAGAACCAGACCTGCAAAACGGTACGGTTCCAGAAGTAATCCGAGCTTATAATATGATTAATGCGACAATTGATGAAGCTATTTCTCAGTGCTTTAAAAGTTATGTAGATCAGCGGTTGCAAGAATTACAACAATTACAAAATCAGGCAGAATTAACTAATCAAGAATTATCTCGCTTGGTGAAATCTCATCAAGATAATCTCTCTCTATTAGCTCATGAACTTAAGAATCCTTTGAATTCAATTATTGGTTACACAGAGCTATTTTTACGATCGCATAACAAAAAGACAGAAGTGCGAGATACTGTTCCTAATTTGGAACATATTGAACGAGTACTGCGAAATGGCAGACAATTACTGCGTTTAATTAACGATACTTTGGAAATTTCTCGCTATTCCGCAGGCAAGATTAAACTGAGTTTAGAACCAACCAATGTACCTTCTTTAATTAAAAATGTAGTTGAATTGTTAGAGCCTTTAGCTAATGAGAAACAGTTACAATTGGTGGTAGATTGCGATCGCGCTCCTGAAACAGTAGTTACTGATACTTTGCGATTACAACAAATTATCACCAACCTGTTAAGCAATGCCATTCGTTACACAAATACAGGAATCATTGAATTAAATTGCCAAAAGCTATCTGCTCATCACTGGAGCATTAAATTTACTGATACAGGAGTTGGGATCGCACCAGAAGACCAAATTCATATTTTTGAACCTTTCTTTCAGGCGAAAAATAGCGATACTCCTTGGTATAATGGTACTGGTTTAGGGTTAGCAATCGTCTCGCAATTAGTAAATTTAATGGAAGGTAAAATCGAGCTAACATCCGAGTTAGGAGTAGGCTCTACTTTCACAGTGATTTTGCCGCTAGAAGTCAGTTTTATGAAAAAAGCCACCTAGCTTCTAGGTAGTTTTTAGCCTTAAGGAAGCTCTGACTCTTGCCATTAATTCATCATACTCGATCGGCTTCCGCAAAAAGTCATTAGCACCTAAATCTAAAGCTTCAGCTGCATTCATATTCTCATAAGCAGTGATTAATACGATCGGAATAAAAGGCAAATGTTTTTGTTCTCGAATCCTTTTAGTTAATTCATAGCCATCCATTCCCGGCATCATTGCATCGAGTAAAATTAAATCCGGTGGTGTAGTTTGTACCTTCGCTAAAGCTGCTTTGCCATTATTAGCAGTATCTACTACATATCCCTCTTCTACTAAAATCGCTTCTAGAAGAGATATGTTGTCCTGTATATCATCAACAATTAAGATACGTTTAAGTTGGGCTTTACTTGGAGAAGAAACCATAATAATTAACCTTCTAATTTAGTAAAGAACACCGAATAAAATTTGCAAATTAGAGCTTTTATAACTCCATAGTTGCTATGATTTGTTCTACTTACCTCATACCTAAAGTAGATTTTGTTCAGAACGCAGCAGAACTAGTCTGTACAGAATTTTGCTGAACCCTAGACTGCTTTTAGGTTTTGTGTTACTAACTGGAGTTTAGACGATCGCATTCCTACTGCGATAGGATTAAGCCAGTAAAGAATTTACTGCATGAACAATTGAACCCTGGAGGATTTATGTTAATCCAGAAAATCATACAAGAACTAAAAGATATACCAGAAGAGAAGCTGACAGAAATTTATAATTTAATTCAGGACTTCCGTTTAGGCTTAAATCAAGAAGAAACCCAACCTCGTACCCCTGGACTACTGATAGGACAACTGGGAGAGGCATTTTTTGAACCTCTACCAGAAGAGGAACTTCAGCAATGGGAATGAGCTACCTGCTTGACACTCATATTCTGCTCTGGTGGCTTTTTAATGACCCGAAACTTAATCAAGAATGCCGAGACATCATTTTTTAAGAACTATTCCAGACAACGAAATCCTTTTTCGTTCTTCAGTTTGCCATCAAAACTAACTGTTTCTGTACAACCAGCTTGAGAGGCGATCGCTCCGATTAAATAATCTGAAAAGTCTGCTCGACCCTCTTTATAACGTTGTAAAGCTTGATAAATAGTAGAACGGCTTTCAAATTGAAAAGCAGAACTATGTAACATCGCCTCTATGGTATTGATAATTTCATCCTTATTAAAACCGTAGTTACCTCCTCTGAGAACCCAAACTAATTCGCAAATAACAATATTGGTAATAAAACAAGGCTGATTTTGTTTAATAAGTGCGATCGCTTCCTGCCATTGCTGTTCGTCATCTTGAGTGAGATAGCGAACGAGGATATTTGTATCAAGTCCGATCATTTGCTCCCTCAGAGATAGCGACTTCCATATCTTCTAGAGTAGCTTTCCTGATGCCCGGTCGGTGTAAAATTCCTGATAATTCTTCTACAGAAACATGAAGAGGAAGGAGTTTAACTTGACCAGATTCATCGATGATAAAATCAATTTTACTACCACTGACCAGTTTGAGATGATCCCGAATTTCTTGGGGAAGGCTAATCTGTCCTGTGTCGGTGACTGTTGTAATAAACATTACTAAGATGGCTGGGTGAGTTAGGCTATTTAATTATAATCGCTTTTAGTGTCATCGCCAATCTCTATTACGCCTGCTATGTTTGCGATCGCCTGAATAGGTGATTGAAAAGCGATCGCTTTCTATAAAATTAAAGAGCGATCGCTTTGATTGTATAGCCTAACAATCAAAGACAACTTATCATTGTTCAATACTAATTTAATATTAAAATCCCAAAAATTGGGCTCTTAGATAAACAATTAGCGCGTTTATTGCCGCCTCAGCAAGCTTCTGAAGAAGCCGAACAGCTACTACTCCTAACCAGCTTTTAAAGCTGTTCTTGCTTGCCAGAATTGACTTTTTCTTTTGCTCATCTTCTCGGGCTAATAAATCGCGTATTTTCCGTTCTTCTTCTTCGGTTAAAGCCATATTTACCTCTTGCAGGACGTTAATTTACTAAATAAATAAATACAAAAATTTTGTTTTTGTTACCTCTTAGGAATTGGCACATCTTTCAGCCATTTTGTAATCTTAGTAATCATCTCGATATCGTCTACAAAATCTCTTGCATCTGCTTGGATAACTAGGAAGACTAAATCACAAGATGGGATGAGATCTTGATAGATTTTTTCATACTCGCAATCTTCTGCTTCGCTGCGTCCATATCCAGGTAAATCAACTACAGTTATAGTTCCACCTGTTGAGAGTGTAAATTGTTTCGTTTGTGCTTCAGTTGTTCCAATAGTTGTAGGACTTGTTTTTAACTGAGCGTTAAAAAGATTATTAATCGTCGTTGTTTTACCAACCCCAGATTTACCAATCACTGCTACTTTAGGTGGTAACTGAGTTTCTTCTTTAAACTTATCCAAGATTAATTGGAAGTCATCTTCTGGGATAAGTTTTTTTATTTCCTCTAAAGTTGGATTGTGAGAATCAACTTTTCCTTCAGCAGGTTTTGCCATCTTTTGACGCTCTTTATCAGCCAAAGCTTTTGCTTCTGGATCTGCTAATTCAAATGGATCGGCAGGCTTTACATTATCCAGCTTAAATCCGGCATAAGCATTTTGAATGATCTTGGTTAGTAACAGGATCAAACGATAACGCTTGAAGGCTGAGTAATATTCTATGTTTGCCTCAGATATTTCTGCACTTTGACCCAATTTTTTAATAATATCCTGGCATCGACGTTCGATCTCCTTTTCTGCTTTATCAGTGGGTGTATTTAAACGTTCGTTCCACTCGTTAGGAATCATTTTATCAACTTGGTTTAACCCAACAACAAGCCTAAGTGGTGTTTGAGATTTTTTTGCATTAAACAAGCTAAATAACTTATTCAGTATGTTTTCAAACATAATTCTTCAATTCCTTGAAAATATTGTTAATTTGATTTTTTCTAATCCCCAACCATAAACAGATGTGTACGGGATAATCTGGTTTTTTCCAAAAATAACTTTTCCGTCGATCGCATTTTTAAAAATCCCGTAAACGTCATCTATTTTTTCGGGAATTAGCTTAAGTTGGTTGTCTGATGGTTCTCCTCTCTCAATATCAAATGGCTTTTCTCCCTCATAAACTCCTAAATAATCTATTTTATTAAGAGCAACTATTAGGAACAGAGACGGCTTAAATAATGGCTTTAACTTCTTCAAAAATATCTCGTCCCTTTTGTATGCTCTCGTATCTGCTTGAGTCACCCATACTAAAGAATCAGCTTGAGATATCCATTTTTTGTAGTAAGCCATATATTTTTTATCCCCAGTCAGACTCTCCCCAATTCCAGGCAGATCGACAACTCGTATTTGCTGATAAGGAAAATCAGCGTAATTAGAGGTATTTAAATCGAAAAACTGAGGTTTTTTAGTACAAGCAACAGCATTATCTGTAGCCCAGTTTAGCCCAAACAAAGCATTGAGAGTGCTACTCTTACCAACCCCGGTTTTACCAAAAAATACAACTGTTAGCTTATGTTTTTTAGTCGGGGATAAGTATATGGGGATTTGAGATAAGTATCTGAGGATTTTTTCAACCATAAGATAAGTGCAGACTAATTACGTCCTTCTTTATCCCAGAATTTAGATGAACGATGGCTAGTTGATCAAATTTCTATCTTCTTTAATATTTTCTCACCCAATGTTTCTCCCGTCATTCTATAGTCAGTGGCATTTAGTGGGTAATTTATTAATCTCTTGGGTTTTAACAAGGTGATAAAAAGTATTATTTGATGGCAAAAGTGGCAAAAAGTGTGATAAAGTAACGTCAAAACTTAACTAAAATTATGACCTTACCTAAAAATTATGGATATTCAAGAAGCTATCGAGTGGACGGACGATCTGGTTTTTGCGAAAACCGGAAAGCACCTCGACTCATTGCAAAGAACTATATTAGAGAGGACTTTAGAAAATCAAACTTACCAGCAGGTAGCGGAGGATTATCATTGCAGTAAAGACCATACTAAAAGAGTCGCTTCAGAATTGTGGAAACTTCTCTCGGAGATATTGGAAGAAGATGTTAAAAAAGCCAATCTTAAATCTACATTAGAAAGAATAAAATTTTCTCATATTTCAAATTTTGGTGCAGATATGCAAATCTTGAGCAACATCAATATTTGTAGCAAAATTTGCCCCTATCCCAAAGTAAGAAAAGCCGCAAAAAATCAACCGCACACCTCCACCCCTACTACAAACTCCACCCCCAACCAATCAAAAAAACACCACGATTTAACCGAAGCACCCGAATCAGTTCGCATTTACAACCGCACCACAGAAATAACAACCCTGAAACAATGGATACTGCAAGAAAATATCCGCCTCATCACCCTATTTGGATTACCGGGAATTGGCAAAACTGCCCTCGCTAGAGAACTCGTTGAACAAATTCAAGATAACTTTGAATATATTATCTGGCGCAACTGCACCAACACCCTCTCCCTGAAATCTCTACAGACTAATTTAATGCAGTTTTTCTCACAAAATAGAGAAACTAAACTGCCATCTCCTATAGATTATCTGCGTTCTCATTCCTGCTTAATTATTCTCGACGACTTCCAAGAACTATTTATCACTGAAGAATTAGCAGGGAATTATCTACCAGAATGCCAAAATTACAGTAAATTCTTAAAAGAAATAGCCTGTTCTACTCACAAAAGTTGTTTGCTACTCCTAAGTTGGGAAAAACCTACAGAAATAGCTACCTTAGAAGGAGAAAACCGCCATTGTCGCAGCTTACAAATTGGCAGTTTGGGAGAAGCAGCAGCGGAAATATTGACGAACAAAGGGTTAAATGATCAGGATAAATGGGGGGAACTTATCCAACTTTACGGCGGCAACCCTTCCTGGTTAAATATAATAGCTTCTACGATCGAAGATTTATTTAACGGTAGTGTCGATCGCTACTTATCCTATCCCAGTTTATTTTTAGGAGATTTAGAACCTAAATTAGAAGAATATTATCAACGGTTATCGGCATCTGAAAAACTAGTAATTCTCTGGTTAGCTAACCAAGATGCTGCCGAAATTTTCCACAAACCAGAAGAATTAACCTTATCTGATGCTGAGTTTTTGAAAGCAGTACAGTCTTTGCGGAAACGGGGGTTAATCGAAAAGGCAAACGATAAGCGATCGCTCCTATTTGCTGTGCCAATTTTGCTGAAAAAGTATCTGCAAAATCGGGATATATAGTTAAGGAACCCAGATCCCCGACTTCTTCAAGAAGTCGGGGATCTGTGTATCTCACAATTTGGGAATTACACTTACTGGTAAAGGCAAAGTTTTTAATTTTAGCGGTACAAAATATCTACTATAAACTACGCTTTGATTGTTCCAATTTGGTCGCCAATAGACATCTTGAATTACGGCTTTAGCATCGTCATTTTCGGTTGACCAATTGAAAGAAACTAACCCAAAATTAGCTAATCCGACAACTTCTTCTCCTTCTTGAAACCAGCGATTTTGCCAAAGCCAAGATCCGGGAGTTGATGAGGTTTTATGTTCAGAGTTTGGGGGAGATTTTTGGGCTTTTTCCCAGGCTGCTGGCTGGGCTTTTTGTCGTTTGATCCATTCGGTGCGATACCACCAATCTGGGAGATATTTTGGGTTTTTAACTGCGATCGCCCAAGAAACTTCTTGATTATGCCAATTACCTGCATCAACTTCGCGTAATAAAGGAATTTCCGGTGAATTTTCTAGCTGAGAAACTTGGATTTTCTCTTGAATTCTTTGCACTTCAAACAGTTGTGGTTGCTGATTCCAACCAGCCCAAACTTCAGGTTTTTGCAGTGCTAAAGACGAAATTTTTGTATGTACTAAATTCGTACTAAACTCTACATTTTTAAAGGCACTAGCAGTTAATTGGGCGATAACTTTAGGAGAGGTTTGAGCGAAATTTCGCGCACAATAATTGAGGATAACTGCGCCAGCATAATGAATATCGCCTGTTAAAATTATGACGCGATCGCGCCGTTCCAACAAATAAGAAATTAACTTACCAAAACCCACTTTGTTAAAATTCCAAGAATCTCCCACATCGCTATTAAAGATATGATCGATATCATCAACCTGATGCCGTTCCCAATCCCAGTTTTGAAATATATCCACAAATGACAAACTGACTAAATTGGTAGGAATTACAACAAAAGTAGCTTCTATTTGGGAATTATCTGTGTCTTTAAGTGGTTGTTGAATTTGCCTTTTAAACGCAGTTGGACTTAACAACATTGGCGGATCGGTTGTTTTATTTTCACCTTTGATATAACCGCGCCAAGTGCGTGTATCAAGGACAATCACTTCATGTTTAAAACTTCTGATAGTATAATACCAAATTAAAGTCGGTGTACCATCAGGATGTTGCCGATTTAAAATTAGGGTATTTTCATCTTCTTGGTAACGGGAATTTGGCGAAATGTCGATCGGCATCCCTAAATTTTTAGCTACATTTTCCCAAGCAATTTTGTTTTTACCTCCTGACATTGACCAATCTTTTGCTGCTAGTAACAATGTTTCGCCTGGTTGTCCTGATTCAAATTGTTCAGGAGTATTTCCCCAAGCTTGAAATATTGCATAAGCTAACATAGCATTTTGGACAATGCGCTTACCAAAGGGTTTGCTTAAAACGCGATCGCACCATTCCCGATTTAAAAACCAATCATCTGTCACATCATGATCGTCACAAATCATGTAAGTAGAGATGTTGGCAAGCGATCGTCTCACTTTCCAAATATCATTAGCAAATTCCAAGAGAACTGCCGCTTCCTCATCCCAAAGTTTCGCCTTTTTTCGCTCTTTTTTCACTCTCTCACCCGTCGGAAAACGATTAGGCCAAACAATAGGCGACCAAGCAAACAAATACATCGCAAAGTATTCGCCTAAACCAAAAAGATGACTCTTGGCTTTGTCTGGTTTATTCACCAACATCGCAGTAAAACCGCCATAATCTCTGGAAATATCAGTACGTTCTCCAGGTAAGAATTCACTGAGGTTTACATATTCAATTTCTCCATTTTCTAGTTGTTGGAAAGGCAGTTTTTCTGACCAACCTAACAAGGTATTACCTGCATCTGTTACCGCCCAAAGTAACGGATCAGCTACATCATCACCGTAAATTTGATCGCCTGTTAAAAATAGTTGTTGGGGACGATTTAAAGGTTGATTAGCAGAGTGACCAATTAAATCATCTAATATTGTTAAAGCATCCCGTCCCCCACCATGAGGTTTTCGACAAGAACCATGCACAATTCGTAAATTATTTAAATCATTAGGTGGCATGGCAAAAGTCGGTAATTGATGCGAAAAATAACTAATTGTTACTTCAGGAAATCCGCATTCAAAGTTTAAAGCTTCAGCTAGATTGTTATTACCAACTTCTAAATCATAAGCATAAATTTCACCCGGTTGGAGTATGTTTTCTCCTACTACGTAAGGTTTAGCTGTAATAGCGACTACATGAAGAAATTGACCCAATGGGATGGTGTAACTTCTACCAACTAACAATAATCGATCGATAATTTCACCCTTACCGCTAACTGTAGAGTAAACTTTCAGCGTCACATTGCGCGGTTCTTTTAACGCTACCCAAACAGTTACGGCATTTGGTTCTGTACGCCGCAAAATTGGGCCTGCGAGAATTAGGGGTAGGCGATCGATGCGATCGCACAAAGGTGTCCATGACATAATCTATCTCCCAGCTTAATCGCCAAACAACCTAATCTTTAAATCAACTTTAATATATTTACCCCTAGATAACCGTCTTAACAGTATATTTTTACTAAGCAAACTGGTTTTATTTCAAAAATCAATCTTGGGAATAACGATTATATTTGTTGCAAATCTCAACAATACTGAGAGCCAATACTTAACGAAACTAAAAATAGTTTTGGACAAATCTGTGTCCAAAATGGATCGGTAGTATTGGAGAATTGCCATGTCTGAACCTACCCGCCGCCCTTTACCTTTAATTCTGATTCGAGGTTATGGGGGATTTGATACCTTGGGAGAGAGAAAAAATGCTTATCAAGGTTTTACTGAAGGCACAGTTTACCCACAAAAACAAGGAGAAAACTATATATATGAGGGTTTAATCCTGCGGTTTATGAAATCAAACTGGAAGTACCAAGACGCTACCAATGTTGTCGGTTACTATAGCAAAGTCATCGATCGCGAACCCCTAATTCCTGAAAAATTGCAGCGCTATACAGATCCAAATATTATGGATAAATTTATGCGCTTTAAAAAGTTAGGCTATTTTTCAGGAGATAAAGTTATTATAGACCCTGGCATGGCGCTGAATCTGTTAGAAAGTTCCGAAGATCCTTGTCGTTCTATTTGGGTATTTCGTTATTATGATTTGGACGATCGCATTTACGCAACCTATGGCACAGCACTAGTCCGCTTAATCGATTTTATTAGAGAACTGACATCACTTAAAATCGGTTATAAACCCAAAGTTAATATTATTGCCCATTCGATGGGCGGTTTGTTAGTCCAACAAGCTGTGCAAGTTACTTATCCTAAAAAAAACCAAAAAGCCGAGGACTATATTAACAAAATAGTTACCCTTGGTACACCCCATCAAGGCGTTACTGTGCAAATTATCAAAGATTGGCTTAACATCGAAGCAGCCGAAGATTTAAAACATTTCAACCCCAAATTTATGGGAGATAAAAATAATCCCATATCCTACAAAAATTTTGCCAAACATTTTCCTTTACATCGCCTTTTAACCATAGTTGGAACCAATTATCGCACCTACAATAACGCCATATCTTCCAGATTCAACCGATTATTTTCTGTCCAAGATGAGTTAGGCATCAACTACAATTGTAGTGATGGTTTAGTTAAACATAATGCAGCCCAAATTCCCGGTTCAGCCAGAACTTTTGTCCACAAATGTCACGGAGGCCCAGATTCACTACTGACAGCGAGAGAAAGTTTTGAAATAGCAACCCGCTTCTTTTTTGGTAATATGCAAGTAAGGTTGCGTTTTGTCAAAGGAACAGTGACTCGCGGTAAAGACTTTTTTGGAAAAAGCGAGTTTTTCTTGGGAGTTTCTATTAAACCGCGAGGAGTAGACTTTGAACTTTTCCATCAAAGCAAAGAAGCAGAAAACTGTTATGGCTCTTTTAAAAAAGTTGAAGAACCGGAAAAAAATATCAACTTTAGCGAAGAAAATAAAGAAATGGCTTTTCCTTGGGCTGATGATAATAAGTTGATTTGGTCAGGTTATTTAAACATTATACCGATTCTCGAAGATGAGAGTATTACCAATAAAGATATGGTAATTCGGTTAGATTTTTATCTGGGAGAACGGGATTTATTTGGTATTGGCTTTTCCGACAATATCATTTTCCACAAACAATACTATATCCGCACTTTGTTCCCAACTGACAATCAATCAAATTTAGTTTTATACCGACACACGGACGAGCGATTTGCCGATCCTAATTTCCAACCTGTAGAAACAGACAAAATGCCTTTTTTAAATGGTGGATGGGAATTTGATGTCAAAGGAACTGGTTTTGAGGGAACTTTTCGGATTGAAATTGATGAAATTCCTGAAGATGGGGAAGCAATACCATTTGCGATCAATTAGGGAAATATTGCTAACGCCGAAACAAAAAGTGCCTCTCAGTAACAAGAATAAAAAAACATCAGCGTGCATCTACTTTCATCTGTGTTAATCTGTTCTCGTTCCCTGGTTCTACCATACTTGAAACT
>JBAVZX010000091.1:0-16412 GCA_049589015.1 Phormidium sp.
ATATAGTCCCCTGGCTGTCCACTCAAACCGGAGTTTTCCAAGGTAAAGTAATCAGCGCCCGTGCCGCCAGTTAGGGTGTCGCGTTGGGTTTGACCGGATAGGTCATTACCGCCAAACAGGGTGTCAATACCAGCGCCACCAAGAACCCGATCGACCCCCGCACCCCCATCAAGTAAGTCATCGCCAGCACCGCCATTGAGTACATCATTGCCAGCGAGAGATTCAGCAACATCGATCCCATCGCCATCAATGGTGTCGTTGCCATCACCACCCAAGAGACTGTCAGCACCTTCTCCTCCCCCGATCGCATCACCATCCAATCCGCCGCTGATGGTATCTAAACCCGCATTACCCAAAAGGGTATTCGCGCCTAGCTCATCTACCAGGAAGTCATTCCCCGCGCCACCATCCAAGAGGTCATTACCATCGCCTCCATTCAGGTAGTCATCCCCAGCAAAGCCAAAGATTTCATCATCCCCAGAATCACCCAGCAGGGAGTCATTGCCACCCGCACTTAAGTTATCTGCATCACCGTAAATAGTGTCACTGCCATCTCCACCCAGAACGGTGTCAGCACCCGCAATACCCAAGGTGTCATCACCTAACAGGAAGTCATTGCTCAAGCTGCCATCGAGGAAGTCATTGCCACTGCCGCCATTCAGAATGTCTTCAAAAAAGCTACCTGTCAGCGTATCTGAGCCAGCTTCACCGTTCAGAGAACCTTCGCCGGAAAGAACATCATTGCCATCACCGCCAAATAGTTCATCCTCAGTTCCACCATAGAGCCAGTCGTTACCAGCACCCCCTAACAAAATGTCTTTGCCTTCCCCACCATCAAGGGTGTCAGCACCCGCTTCGCCGTTGAGGATGTCATCACCTAAATCACCAAAGAGGCGATCGTTACCTGCCCCACCCAAAAGTTCGTCACCACCATCTCCACCTTGAAGCAGGTCATTCCCGCCTAAGCCGGATAAAATATCATCTCCACCAAAACCCCGTACTGTGTCGGCATTCGCCGTCCCTGTTAGAGTATCAGGAGCTTCTGTTCCATTTCTAATTGCCATTTTTTACCTCTGTTGATTAGATGAATTTGCTTAATGCACACACCAAAAGGGAAGTTATGAGAATAGGAAGGTGGTGCCAGCCGAGTCAGTAATGTTGGTAGTAATATCGGCTTGGGTAAAGTTCGTACCAACCAGAGTGAGTAAAAGCTCACCTGTGTTAAAGCCTGCGTTTCCGGCGATGCCGTCGCCAACTCGGAACACAGTATTACTAACTCCCGTAGTCGCATTTGTCACAGCACGCACATCGATCGCTGCAATCCCACTGAAGGAAAGGAAGTCTCCACCTGTGCCTGTAGTAAATCCGTTAATTCTGTCTTGCCCATCGCCAAAGGCATAACGAATCGTATCGCTACCTACACCGCCTGTAATAGTGTCAAGACCTATACCGCCAACTAAAACATCATTACCATCAGCACCAGTTAGAACATCATCACCAGCCCCACCCAGGAGCGAATCAGCACCGATGCCACCGTTGAGGTTGTCATTACCATCACCGCCATCAAGACTATCGGCACCACCAGCACCTTGGAGAGTATCAGCACCACCATTGCCAAACAGGATGTCGTTACCCAATGCTCCATTCAGGCTGTTATTACCTTCGTTGCCTGTGATGCTATTGGCGAGTTCGTTGCCTGTACCATTGAGCGCAGTGCCTACCAGAACCAGGTTTTCCAGGTTGCTGCCCAAAATGTAGTCGATGCTGGAAAGGACTGTATCGGTTCCTTCACTCAGGTTTTCTGTAATGCTATCTCCGGTGCTATCTACTATATATGTGTCGTTGCCTAGACCACCAATCAGGGCATCGTTACCTGCGCCACCATCGAGGGTATCATCACCGCCAGCGCTACTCAGGGTGTCGTTGCCACCAGCACCGTTGAGGATATTGTTGGCTTCGTTGCCTGTGATGATGTTGGCAAGTTCGTTACCTGTACCACTTTCGGCAGTAGCGATTAAGGTGAGGTTTTCCAGGTTGCTGCTTAAGGTGTAGGCGGAAGCACTAGACTGAACTGCATCTGTGCCTTCGTTGGGGTTTTCTGCGATCGCGTCGCCTGTGCTATCTACTATATATGTGTCGTTGCCTGTACCACCAATCAGGGCATCGTTGCCAGGGCCACCATGAAGGGTATCATTTCCGCCACTGCCACTTAGGGTATCGTTGCCGTCTCCTCCAGTGAGGTTGTTGTTGGCATTGTTACCAGTGATGTTGTTATCTAGGGCGTTACCAGTGCCGCTAACGACGTTACCCAGTAGGATCAGGTTTTCTACGTTGTTGCCTAAAGTATGGTTAGCGTTGGCGCGGACAGTATCAATGCCTGCATTGGCGCTTTCGATGATGGTATCGCCAGCAGTGTAGACGTAGGTATCATTGCCACCGCTACCGATCATCCGATCGGTCCCTGCACCACCATCAATATAATCATTGCCGCCACCACCATTAAGGGTGTCGTTACCTTCGTTGCCAAATAGGTTATCGTTGGGGCTGGTGTCAGTGCTGCTGTTAAGGACGTTATCGCCAGCATCTCCAATGTATAGACCGATCGCATCAACTGCGATCGCACCCGTCAGATTCGCTCCCGTAAAGTTGGCGCTGGAAAAGTCACCTTTGGAGAAGTCAGCATTACTTAAGTTGGCGTTGGTAAAGTTTGTACCAATAGCAGTTCCACTGATAGCGATGCCTTGTGCGTTGGCTTGGGTAAAGTTCGCCCCATCCAAATTACTACCAGAGAATGTAGCTCCAGTCAGGTTTGTAACGGTTACTGTACCATTGGCTGCCACAAAGGGGCTAAAGTTAGAGCCGCTAAAATTGACATCTTCGACAAACAAATTACTCAGATTCGCACCCCGAAAGCTGGCGTTAGTAGCCGTTGCTGGATCGAGGGGGTTGGTATCCGTCAAAGCAACGCCACTAAAATTAGCTAAGTCAAAGGTCGCATTTTGCAGGGTCGCATCTGTGAAGTTTGCTAGTTGAAAATCAGCGCCCGTGGCGTTCACATTAACCAGCACAACGTCTTCAATATTCGTATCTAAGAAACTGGCATTGACTAAGGTTGACCCAGTGAAATCAGCTGCTTTGAGATTCGCTTTGAAAAAATCAGCCCCGGTAAAGTTTGCCCCAGTCATGTTAGGTCGCTCGGACTGTTCACCATTAATATTGGCTTCTCGCAGAATGGCATTGGTGAGGTTGGCACCTGATAAATTGAGGTTGAATGTGTTGATCAGCGACATATCAGCCTGTCTGAGATCTGCGCCGCTGAGATTGACATTCTCTAAGGTTGCCAAAGATAAATTAACGGGGCCAAAACTAGCATTAGGCGCAAAGATCGCTAGACGGGCATTAACATTAATCCAAGTAGATTCTGCAAAGTTAGTACCTCTTAATTGGGTGCGAGTTCCCGCATTGGTAGGATCGAAGCGGACGTTTTCTAATCTCGCTTTAAAAAAGGTGGAGCCGTTGAGGTTTTGTCCTCTAAAGCTATTTCCGACTAAGTTTTGTCCTTCAAAGTTTAATGCTGGCATGATGCAATTTCTGGTTGGTAAGGTTCTTGTTAAATGTGAGGAACGGTTGTTTGAAAAGTTCTGTTTTAAGAGAACTGGAAGACAGGGCGGTTAATTGGGTCAACGTTGGTGTTGACGTTTCCGGCGGTGAAGGAAGTATTGGCAAGGGTAATCAACAAACTACCTGTGCTAAATCCAGCGTTACCAGCAACGCCATCTCCAAGGCGGAATTCTGCACTACCATTGACTACACGCACGTCAATTGCAGCAATGCCACTGAAGGAAAGGATGTCTCCTCCAGTTCCTCTGGTAAATCCGGTGATGATGTCACTGCCATCGCCACTGCTGTAGCGAAAGGTGTCAATATCAGCACCGCCGTTGAGGGTATCGTTACCTAAACCGCCAACGAGGATGTCAGTACCAGCTTCGCCATTGAGTCGATCGCTATCTGCACCGCCAAACAAGGTATCAAGACCATTTCCGCCGTTGAGGGTGTCATTGCCAATGCCACCGTCAAGATAATCATTGGCATCACGTCCGTTGAGAACGTCGTTGCCTTGATTACCGAAGATGTTGTCGTTAGAATTTGTGCCGTTAATTGTGTTATTTGCGGCGGTGCCTACTCTTAAACCGATCGCACCCGTTGCCGTCGCCCCCGTGAGATCTGCACCAAAGAAACTGGCATTGGTGAAATTAACGTTATTGAGATTGGCATTTACTAAACTGGCATTGATGAAATCAGCATCAACTGCGATCGCACCACTCAAATTTGCCCCAGTCAGATTAGCACCAGTGAAGTTAACTTTAGACAAGTCAGCATTCTGCAATCGAGCATTTGAGAAATTCGCATTTGTGGCAATGGCATCAACTGCGATCGCACCTGTCAGATTTGCGCCAGTAAAAGTAGCATTAGTAAAATCGCCAGTCGATAAATTAGCATTCACTAAACGAGCATTAGTGAAATTTGCATTTGTAGCAAGTCCGTTGATGAAAACCCCTTCTCCGTTAATTTGAGTTAAGTTTGCTCCACTCAAATCACTGTCACTAAGTCTCGCTCCCGTTAAGTTTGTAACTGTTACTGTGCCATTAGCAGCTACAAATGGACTGAAATTTGCTCCGCTGAAATTGTCATCTTCGGCGATAAATCCACTCAGATTAGCACCCCGAAAACTGGTACCACTGACATTGATTGGATCGACGGGATTGGTATCAGTTAAAGTAATGCCACTCAAATCAGCTAAGTCAAAGATTGAGTTTTCCAGGGTGACATCGGTGAAGTTTGCTAACCGAAAATCTGCCCCAGTTGCATTCACATTTACCAAGACAATATTTTCGATGTTCGCTCCTTGAAAATTAGCATTAATCAAGGTCGAACCTGTAAAATCAGCAGCTTTTAAATTAGCAAACTCAAAGTTGGCGCGGGTAAAATTAGCTCCTGTCAGATTCGGTCGATCGGACTGTTCCCCACTAAGATTAGCTTGGAAGAGATTGGCATCAGTCAAATTAGCATTGGACAGATTGATACTTAAAGTGTTGATCACCGATAGATCGGCTTGTGTCAAATCTGCACCACTAAAATCGACATTTTCTAATGTTGCTAAAGATAAATTGGCAGGGCCAAAGTTGCTATTAGGTGCAAAAATCGCTTGACGGGCATCCACACCAATCCAAATAGATTCAGCAAAATTAGTGCCTCTTAATTGTGTCAGAGTCCCCGCACTATTGGGATCGAAACGAACGTTTTCCAGTCTAGCTTTAAAAAACGTTGAACCGTTGAGTTCTTGACCTCTAAAGTCATTTCCGACTAAGTTTTGTCCTTCAAAGTTTAATGCTGGCATGATGCAATCCTCACAATAAAATCCCTGATTCCGAAGCCCCTAGATTTAGATGCAAATTTAAAAATTCAGATGTTAGATAATAGTTATGTCAATGGTTTAATTAACAAAATAAATTGACCTAACCTGCTGGAAGCGATCGCTTTTGATGCACCCTTTGCTTAGTTTGCGATCGCCCTTTCAATTACGAGAATTGGAAGATAGTCGTGTTAGTTGGGTCAATGTTAGTGCTGATATCCGCTGCCGTGAAGGAAGCATTAACCAAAGTGAGCAACAGCTGACCTGAATTGAAACCTGCATTTCCAGCAACGCCATCTCCGACACGGAACAGAGTATTACCTGCGGCGTTTTGGAACACATCAATGGCGGCAATACCACTGAACGAAAGGATATCTCCACCTACACCTGTAGTAAATCCGTTAATTCGGTCTTGCCCATCACCACTGGCATAGCGAATTATATCGCTGCCTAAACCGCCTGTAATCGTGTCATTGCCAATACCGCCAACCAAAGTATCATTCGCCTCAGCGCCATTCAGGACATCATTGCCTGCCGCACCAAAGAGAGAATCAGCGCCACCTCCACCATTGAGGTTATCATCGCCATCACCGCCATCAAGGGTATCGGCACCACCTAAGCCCAAGAGGGTATCAGCACCAGCATTGCCAAACAGAATATCGTTACCCAATCCTCCATTCAGGCTGTTATTACCTTCGTTGCCTGTAATGCTATTGGCGAGATCGTTACCAATACCGTTGAGCGCACTACCTACCAAAACCAGGTTTTCCAGGTTGCCACCCAAGGTGTAGTCGAGGCTGGAAACAACAGTATCAGTACCTTCACTGAGATTTTCGGTAATTACGTCGCTGAGACTATCAATAATATAAGTGTCATTACCTAGACCACCAAACAGGGAATCATTACCAGCCGCTCCTTCGAGGATATTGTCAAGCTCGTTACCTGTGATAATGTTATCAAGCTCGTTACCTGTACCATTTTGGGCAGTGCCAATCAAAGTCAGGTTTTCCAGATTGCTGCCTAAAGTGTAAGCAAAAAGGCTAGAGCGGACAATATCGATGCCTTCACTAGCATTTTCAGTAATACTATCCCCAGCGCTATCAATAATATAGATGTCGTTGCCCAAACCACCAATCAGGGCATCATTACCAGCCGCACCGTCGAGGATATTGTCAAGCCCGTTACCTGTGATAATGTTGTCAAGCTCGTTCCCCGTGCCATTTTGGGCGGTGCCAACTAAAGTCAGGTTTTCGACATTGGCAGCCAGGGTATAACTAGCAGCGCTAGACTGAACTAGATCTGTGCCTTCATTAGCATTTTCAGTAATAGTATCTCCAGCGCTATCAACTATATATATGTCGTTGCTTGTGCCACCAATCAGGGTATCGTTGCCACCAGCACCGTTGAGAATATTGTTTCTCTCATTACCAGTGATTACGTTAGCTAGTGCATTACCTGTGCCATTTTGGGCAGTGCCAATCAAGGTGAGGTTTTCTAGGTTGGCACCCAGAGTATAACCTGCAAGGCTAGAGCTTACACTATCAGTGCCTTCGTTCAGGTTTTCCAGAATCACGTCGCTGGCACTATCAATAATATAGATGTCGTTGCCTACGCCTCCCGCCAAGCTGTCATTGCCTGTGCCGCCGTCGAGTGTATCATCTCCACCAGCGCCACTTAAGGTATCGTTTCCGGCTTCGCCTTTCAAGTTGTTGTTGTTGGCGTTACCTGTAATGGTATTGGCGAGATTGTTGCCAATGCCTTCTATAGCTGCACCTGTGAGATTTAGTCTTTCTATATGGTCGCTTAAGGTGTAAGTTGTAGCGGTAGATTGGACAGTATCAGTTCCTTGGCTGGCAAGTTCAATAATTACATCGTCAGAAGTGTTGACTGTGTATGTGTCGTTTCCTGCTCCACCTTTCATGGTGTCATTGCCTGCGCCGCCGTTGAGATTGTCGTTGCCTGCGCCGCCGTCGAGGTAATCGTTTCCGCCATTGCCGTTGAGGTTGTCGCTACCACCAAAGCCGAAAATGTTATCATTTCCGGCTGTGCCGTTAATGGTATTATTGGCATCATCTCCAAGGGTTAGACCTATGGCATCAACTGCGATCGCACCCGTCAAATCCGCACCCACAAAAATCGCATCAGTAAAGTTACCTTTGGCTAAGTTAGCATTCCGCAAGTTGGCATAAGAGAAATTCGCACCGATCGCAAGTCCATTAAAGAATAACCCTTCTGCATTCGCTTGCGTAAAGTTGGCTCCACTCAAATCTGTATCATCAAATTTCGCACCGACAAGATTTGTCACCGTGCTCCCAGAAGGACTAAAATCAGCACCCGTCAAAACCGCATCATCTGCCAAAAAACCGCTTAAATTAGCACCGCGAAATTTGACATTGCCTGTCACACCTGGATCTAGTGGCGCATCACTCAGAACTACTCCACTGAAATTAGCTAAATCAAAGGTAGCGTTTTGCAGGGTAATATCTGTTAATTTTGCTAACCGGAAATCTGCACCCGTCGCATTAACATTAACTAAAAGAGCAGAATCTAGATCAGCTTCTTCAAACTTGCCATTCGCTAAAATAGCTCCGGTAAAGTCAGCTGCTTTCAGCTTTGCTTTGTAGAAATCTGCTCCGGTAAAGTCAGTACCTGTGAGATTTGGGCGATCGCTTTGTTCCCCACTCAGATTCGCTTCATGCAGAATCGCATTAGTTAGATTAGCGTTTGATAGATTAATCCATTTCGTATCAATCAAAGATAGATTAGCTTGTTGCAAGTTTGCGCCGCTTAGATTGACATTCTCAAACTTTGCTTTGAATAAATTCGCTGGCCCAAAGTTAGCATTAGGAGCAAAAATCGCTTGATGAGCGTTGACGTTGTACCATTCAGACTCAGAAAAGTCAGTGCCTCTAAGTTGGGTGCGAGTCCCGGCAGCGTTGGGATCGAAGCGAACGTTTTCCAGTCTGGTTTTGAAAAAATTGGAACCGTTGAGATTTTGACCTCGGAAATCATTTCCAACTAGATTTTGTTGACTAAAGTTTAGAGCCGCCATTCCAAATCATCTCCAATTGAGCCTGTAAAAAACATGAAAAAACTTGTATCAAGCAAAACTTTGCTTGCACAGATAGGTGGAAATGTCCAAAAGCATTTGTGCCGTATCACCAGACTCAGAATTAAAGTCAGTGTTACGTAATTTAACGTATCCACCAATTTAGTTGAAAGCCCAGTCTCTATCTATGAATGAGTAATATTACTGATACTTTTGCCTCGCCTATGATAAAACGTTAAGGTGACTTAATTATTTTTAACAATACAAAAACAATCTTTCTATTGTCAATCCCAGAATAATAGGTAATTTCCTGTAATTAACAGAATTACCATAGAGATTTTGGTGATAGGTTTACGTAATCTTCATAAACAACTTTTCGTTACTTTCCTGAGAAAGTATAAAAAATAGTCTGGTGTCAAGTGGATGACAAATTTGATAAATCTTTGCTAATGAGAGGCTTTCTAACCCTTTTTAATTGGCGAAGAGAGAATAGTTAAGAGAATTTCCAGTCTAATTTAATACTTAGTTTTGTCAAAGAAAACGAAATTGCGATTTATAAAGTTTTCATGAAGAAAAGACGAATGCCAGAAAAAAAACTATCTAGAGATATAAACAGTAAAATAATTTGTTTACTAAAAGTTTCTATTTTTAGATAGATGCGTTAACTCAGAGCTTGCAGTAATGGAGGTTGAACCTCCTTTCACCTCGTTCCCAGGTTGAACCTGGGAACGAGAAAACGAAAGGGATGACATTCATCCGATATGGGTAAGTAACTTTTTTTTCATTTCTTTTACTCAGGTACGGTTTTTTTATTTAGCGATCGCTTACTCCCCAATTACCGTGACCGTGAGCTTTGTAGCTAATTTAGCTTTTGCTAAAATTAAGTTAAATTAATTTTGTAAAACAAACCTGGTATAATAAACAACTAAATTTACTGAGTAGTAAATTGAGCTTGTACTTTGAGATCAAATTTGAAACATTAAACAAATGGAGAAAACAAAAGTATTTGGGATGACACCGGAACAAGGCAGATGGTTGTACATTCCATTAGGATTAATAGTGTTACTGTGTCTTGGCACAGTTTACTCATGGAGCATTTTCCGTAAGCCTTTAGAAAAAGCATTTAGTGTCGGTGCAACAGAAAGCTTACTACCATTTACAGTATTGTTGGTAGTTTTTGCAATTTTGATGCCAGTTACAGGCTTTTTTATCGATAAATATGGCTGTCGTACAGTAACAGCAGTTGGCGGTGTAATCACCGGACTAGGTTATATTTTATCGAGTTTTGCCACCGATATTTCTACCCTAATTTTCACTTATGGAGTCATTGCAGGTGCAGGAGTAGGAATTGCTTACGGAGTACCTTTAGCTGTGGCTGCTAGATGGTTTCCTGATAAAAAAGGATTAGCAGTTGGCTTAACAGTAATTGGTTTTGGTTTATCACCTTTAGTCACTGCGCCAATTGCCAAAACTTTGATTGAAAGCTATCAAGTACCACAAACTTTTTTGATTTTAGGCATCGCTTTTACCATCCTCACTTTGTTGATTTCCACTACTCTAAGTTTTCCGCCGACTGGATGGAAACCAGCAGGTTTGGAGGCTTCTCAATCAGTCAAAACAGCTATAAATGATGATGTGCCAATGTTGCAAACCTCATCCTTTTATGGACTGTGGATTTGCTATACTATTGGCACATTTGTCGGACTGTCAGCCATTGGTATTTCTAGTCCAGTTGCCCAAGAAATTATTAAACTGGATGCAGGCACCGCCGCAGCAACAGTTTCACTTTTCGCGGTGTTTAATGGCTTAGGTCGTCCTTTATTTGGTTGGGTAACAGATAAATATAAACCGAGAAATGCCGCCATTATTAACTATGTCCTGATCCTAATCGCTTCGATTTTAATGAGCAGCGCTGGAGAAGGAAATGTTGCTACTTATTTGGTAGCTTTTTGTCTATTTTGGCTCTCTTTGGGCGGTTGGTTAGCTATTGCTCCCACAGCGACTTTAACTCTGTTTAACCCAACAAATTACGCCAAAAATTACGGGATTGTGTTTACTGCTTATGGTATTGGTGCATTGTTTGGTACGATCGTAGCTGGTAGAATAAGAGATATTTTTGGCAGCTACACATTTGCTTTCTATGTCACTGCTTTTCTGGCAATTGTTGGGATAATTTGTGCTTGGTTTTTACTGAAGCGCTCTTGGGTAGTTTCATCGGAAATGGATCTTTCCTAAAAGGGAACAGGGAGCCGGGAACAAATTTTTCTGTTACCTTGTCCCGGCTTGATTTGGTAGCCCTATTGGAGAATTTACGGAAAATCCTGCGTTTAAACCTGCCCTCGGGCTTTCCTTAATTAGTAATTGGCACATTTTTAAATGCACCAGTTTCGGGTACATAAATATCTATTGAATAGACTCCTTTCGGCACTTTTAACCACACATAAGTATCTACGGAACTATTTTGGGGAATGTCTTTCAAAGTTACAGGTACAGGAACATTTTCTAAAGAATTTGCTGGTTTGTAACTTTGTTCAGAAACCGAATTGCGGGCAGTTGTTTCACTAATTTTAATTACATTACTTTCCCCAATTTTTTCATCTAAACGGCTAATTCGCATTTGCACACTTACCATATCAGGATCACCTGATTTAGGATCGGGAATTCGTTGTACAGAAATTAGTTCTACCCTAGCCTTACTACCATAAGCTAATTGAGCAAATTCACCTGGTTTAAATCCGCTACTTGTTTCTAAAAATGGATTTTGATCGGGAAAAGTTGGCACAGCTTTATCTGCTAGGGCAATGTTAGTTTGGGGAGTAGTTTCTGTGCTTTTCGCTGCGGAATTTACTACAGTGGGAGGCGGGGGAAGATTAGGCTTTGCTGTAGAATTTTTGGCTTCTTGATTGATTAAATTTGTCGAGGGAGGGTTGGAAACAGGAGTATTAGTTGTTGGCTGATTGGCGGGTTTTTCAGAAGTAGTAGTTGGTGTTGATGTTGAAGTTTTTCCCAGAGCAATTGCTAGGGCATTGATAATATCTTGATTTTTGAGATTTCCCGGCACACCAACTTCAGGTAAGTTGGCATTTTGCATAGCTGAAGGTAGGGGATAAGTAGTATTTCCAGAAATTGGTGGTTTTGGTAATCCAGAAATTCCGCTAATGGGTGGGAGTGCGGAATTATTGTTTAAACCTGTAGTTACTGGTTCAGCAATGCCAATTAAGGTATTTTTAAACTTGGTAATATTGTCGCTAATAATATCTAGTACAAGTGCATTTTTTGGCACTCGTAACACTACATAAGCATCTACTGATTTACCAACCGGAATATTTGACAATTTAATGATTCCTGAAGAGTGATTGACTGGATCTACTGGTTGATAAGTTTCTCCCGAAATGGAATTTTTAGCAGAGATACTACCAAGATTAATTGTATCAGTAGCAGTGACTTCTGTGGCCTGACGATAAATTCGCAGTTGGAGATTGACTTGATCGGTTTTGCCGAGAACTCGTTGCAGAGAGACTAATTGGATTTGGCCTTTGTTCCCTAAGATTGATTGCAAATAACTATCTTCTTGAATTGTAGAATTATTTTGCCCTGCTATGTTCGGAGGAGTTACATTGGGAATATTTACTGGAGAATTAGCTGTATTCAGTAAAGGTTGTAGTGCTGTTTTGGGAAGAGGTGATTCTTGACTAAAACTGTCCAAAAATCCGACAGCAGTTAACCCAAAAATGCCAACTATAATACTTACTCCACCAAAAAAAGTTAGAAAGCTGTTTCCCCGTAGCCGAAATTTTCTAGTAACTGGACGTTGGTAAAAATTTTTATTTGGTGTTCTCATAATTTAAGCTATAAAAACCTAAACTTTTTGGTGTTCTATGAAATTTAAAAGGCTAACAGCAGTTGGGAGAACGGTTGGTTTCTTAATATTATTTTCAGGTTTTCCCTGGGGTGTAAAAGCTGTCTCTGCTGATGCCCAGTTAGTTGCTTCTACACAGTCTATAGTATCAGCTGAGCAGAATTCTGCAAGGAATATTTGCCCTAGTCAATTGCCAGAAGCTATTGATGCGATCGCAAATCGTCCCGAATACCGTCGCCAACATTGGGGCATCTTGATTCAAACTTTATCACCTTCGCGCACCCTTTACAGTCGGAACGCGCAACAATATTTTATTCCCGCTTCCAACGTCAAACTCTTCACCACTGCCGCTGCTTTACTGCAATTAGGATCAGACTTCCGCATCCGCACTTCTGTTTATGGCAAAGATGGTGTTTTGCGCTTAGTTGGACGTGGCGATCCTAGTTTAACAGATGCACAATTGCGGGATTTGGCACAACAGCTACGCCGTCAGGGAATTCGCCAAATTCAGCAGTTAATTGTTCAAGATGGTTATTTTCAAGCTTCTCCACTGCACCCGACTTGGGAATGGCAAGATCTTTATGCAGATTATGCCGCGCCTGTCAATAGTTTAATTTTGAATCAAAATGTAGTGGAGTTGCAACTTATCCCCCAAGAATTAGGTCAACCTGTAAAAGTTACTTGGAATGACCCTTTTGCTAGTTGGCAATGGCAAATTGAAAATCAAACATTGACGGCAGCAAGTGGGGTTAAAAGTGGTTTTGAGGTGAATGGAATTTTGGGAAAATCTAGCTTACAAATTCGCGGAGTAATGGCAGTGGACTCCGCACCAGAAGTATTATCTGTACCTGTAAGAGATCCGGGCGAACATTTTTTACATCACTTTAAATTAGCGTTAATTCAAGAAGGAGTTACTGTGGCAAAATCTCAGGTAATAAACAGTGTAGAAAAGGTGAATGAACCGGAATTAGCTTTTGTGGAATCTCCTCCATTATTCCAATTGATTGCTGAGACTAATCAATCAAGTAATAATCTTTATGCTGAGGCTTTGTTAAGAAGTTTAGCTGTTGAAAATTCCCCCAGCCAAAATCAGGATACTACTACTTTGGGATTAAATTTAATTAAAACAAGCTTGGTCAACTTAGGAGTTGATGGCGAAAGTTTTATCTTAGCAGATGGTTCTGGGTTATCTCGGCGTAACTTAGTGAGTCCAGCGTCTGTGGTGCAAACTTTGCAGGCAATTTCTCAGTTACCTCAAGGAGGAATTTATCGCATTTCTTTACCTGTAGCTGGAGTTAGTGGAACTTTACGCGATAGATTTAAAGAGACTCCGGCACAGGGAATTGTTTATGCTAAAACTGGTACTTTAACAGGAGTAGTCACATTATCTGGATATGTGGATACAGTAAATTATGAAAGATTGGTGTTTAGTATTATGGTGAATCAATCAGATCAACCTGCAAGAATTATCCGTAGATCAATTGATGACATTGTGCTGTTATTAACTCAGATACGTAGGTGTGAATAAAATTTTCTTTTGTTATCATTGAATTTGTTAATAAACATCCGGCTAATGATAGGTGCGATCGCACAATAGGTGAAAATGATTGATTGTTAGATTGATTGTGCTTTGAAGATCTCTACTCTACCTGAATTTATTTTTAGATTTGAGATGCTTTATTTTCTACCTCGGTGGTTAAAATTTCGCTGTAAAAAGATTACCTTGCGTTCTGTACTGGTAATACCCTTTGTGTTGCAAACTGTGGGAGTAGTAAGTCTAGTGGGTTATCTGTCTTTTCAAAGTGGACAAAAGGCAGTGGAAAACCTAGCAAATGAGATGATGGAACAAGTGGGAGAACGAATTAGCGATCGCTTATCGACTTACCTACAAATCCCCCATCAAGTTGTAGCAGCAAATGATTTAGCAGTAACACAACAAACTCTCAATCCGAAAAACTTTAAGCAATTACAGAAACAATTATGGCAGCAAATAATTTTAAATTCATCTTTGGCGACTAATTACTTTTGGAGTGAAAGGGGAGAGGCGATCGGTTACGGACGTATTCTCACCGAAGAATATCGCCGAAAAGTGGAGAAGCTGACTGGTGAAAACTTGCCGATCGGGACAATTTACTTAATGGAAATCAACAAAACTAATTTGAATCAACGGCTGTTTTTTTTGGTTAATAACCAAGGGAATCGTCGTAAATTAGTTTTTAGTTTCCCTGATAACTTCCGCAAACTTTTGTGGTATCCTTATGCAAAAAAAGCCGGGAAACAAAGCTGGACACCGATTTTTATTTATCGCGTTACCTCCATTTTAGGAATGCAAGCATCTGTGCCTATTTATAATGCTGAGAAAAAATTTCAGGGGATTTTTACATCCAGCTTTTCACTGCCAGAGATCAGTAACTTTCTCAATCAATTAAACTTTTCACCCAACGGACAAACACTTATTATCGAACGTTCTGGAGAATTAGTTGCCACATCAACTTTAGAAAATCCTAAAATTCAGCCTAAAAAAGGAAAAGAAAGAAGATTATCAGCAGTGAATAGTCGAGATGAGAAAACGCAAAAAATTGCTCAATATTTAAGGGAAAATTTTGGTAAATATCATAATTGGAAAAAAGCCCAAAATTTTAGTTTTATTTACCAAGGAAAACGGCAGTTTGTTCGAGTATTACCTTATCAGGATAAGTATGGTTTGGACTGGCTGGTAATAATTGTTGTGCCAGAATCCGATTTGATGGCAGAGATTAATGCTAATACTCGGAACACAGTTTTGTTGAGTGTTAGTGCGTTGGGAATAGCGATCGCACTAGGAATATTTACCGCCAACAAAATTACTCAAAGAATCTCCCAAATTAACCAAGCTAGCCAAGCAATGGCATCAGGTAATTTAGGGCAGTATTTAGCAACTGAAAGCCAAGTCAAAGAACTGGGAGAACTGGCAAAATCTTTTAACCTAATGGCAGAACAATTGCGTGATTCCTTTGAGCGGATTAAAACTGCTTTACAGGATTCCAAAGAAAAATTTACCACAGTTTTTCGCACTAGTCCTGACCCGATTGCGATTCTTACTCTTGACAAAGGATGTATCCTAGAAATCAACAACCGTTTCGTTGATTTATTTGGCTATTCCCGTGAAGAATGTATTGGTTATACCGCCTTAGAATTGGGACTGTGGACTAATTTAGCCGAGCGAGAGAAGTTGAGACAACTCCTGAAAAACAACGGAACTATTTACAATTTAGAAGTTGGCGCTACCCTGAAATCAAGAGAAAAGAAAACTGTACTGATCTCAGCTGACATCTGCAATTTAGAAGGACAGGATTGCATAATTGTAGTGATTAAAGATATTAGCGATCGCAAACAAGTAGAAGCAGCCTTACACCAAAGTCAAGCAGAGCTAGAATTATTCTTTTCTCAATCTCTTGATGGCTTCTTTTTCATGATGCTAGATCAACCTGTGCAATGGGATGAAACAGTTGATAAAGAACAAGTACTCGACTATGTATTTGCTCACCAAAGAGTTACCAAAATTAATGATGCAATTATACAGCAGTATCGTGCTAACCGAGAGGAACTTATTGGTTTAACACCCAATGACCTTTTTGCTCATAATATTAATGAAGGTAGACAAGTTTGGCACAAATTTCTTGATGCAGGTCAGCTACATATTGAAACAGATGAACGTCGCTTTGACGGTTCCCAAATTTGGATTGAAGGCTACTACATTTGTTTATATAATGAGCAGGGAAAGATTACCGGACATTTTGGTGTTCAGCGAGATGTTAGCGATCGCAAACAAGCAGAAGTAGCGTTGCGAGAAAGCGAAGAACGTTTCCGCAACTTGTTTGAAAACTCACCCGTCGCCTACCAATCTCTAGATAAACAAGGAAACTTCATTGATGTTAACTCCGAACTGTGCGATCTTTTAGGTTATACCCGTGAAGAACTAATCGGCAAATCTTTCGGAAATTTTTGGTCACAAGAAACAAAAGATCGTTTTTCAAAAAGATTCTCCTGTTTTAAAAGTGATGGCATCACCCGTTCCGAACTGGAATTAATACAAAAGGATGGAAGGGAAA
>JBAVZX010000092.1:0-2900 GCA_049589015.1 Phormidium sp.
CTATCAGGATCGCTCCAACTAAGCTAGAGGGCAAATCTCCCCAAGCTTTAGATCCGGTATGCCCTACAACACTTAATGCTAATTTCAGGATATTAATTGCGGCATTTATATCTCTATCTTCGATGAACCCACAATGCGAACAAACATGAGTTCTAGGTCAAGGCAGAAAGGCAGAAGGGAGAGGACAATTGTCCCACTTTAGACCAATAGCCGGAATGCCCTTACCCTTGCCAAATTGCTAAATTCGGCACATGATTCCAACAAAGTAGATAATAGGTATTGCCTAAACAGGTGATATTGTGTTGTCTTGAATACTTTAATGGTGAAGAGTCCCCTCGTTGGGAGTCTTCAGTGTAAAAGCTAAAACCGAAATTGGCTTTTAAACTGTAGACTAAAAAACTCTCTCATAACGACGGTGTGTGGAAGTGGTAAATAACGAGAACAAAATGCGTTTATCTCCAGTCTTGGTAGCAGCTGTTGCTTGGGTCACATTGGGTAACTCACATCCAGCTTCCGGGCAAACTACGGAAAACAAATCCGCAACAGCAATCAAACATCTGAATCAATTAGAATCTGCTGCTCATTCTCCCAGTGCTGAAAGCGCCGCTTCGCTATCAGTTGAGAATGCCAATATAATTAACCCCCTGACTCACAAACCTGCACAACAGTCAGAAACACTCATTTCGACAGTAGGAAATTCACAGCAGGAAATTACTATTTCCCCATTCCAGGCTGAAAATCCCTCCCAGGTGCAAATCAAGCAGGAAACACTGGCACACATTAATGTCATTCCGACCACCATTCTGCCCCTGGAACCAATCGCCCATTACTCACCCAAAAACACAGAATTACAGCAGAACACCTTTTATTCCTTAAACCATATTTCTGACTTTTCCTCAAATCTTAATCCCCTAATTACAGTACAAGCATCACCAGCAACACCAAAACCATCAGTTTCCCCAGCCCCAGAAACAGCACCCTTACCAGCAGAAGCAGATCCACCCTCCGCTGAAGGTGAAACCCCTCAAACACAAACGCCTAGCGAACCACCTGCCCCTCCCCCATTACCAACCCTTGAGCAGAATGCCCCTCCATCTATACCCACTAACGAAAGCAAACCTCAACAACCCGTCCCTTCCTCAGAAGGAGAACCTCGTGTATTAGTGGCAGAAGTATTAGTCAGTGGAGTAGATGGAAAGCTGCAAGAAACCGTTTATGATGCCATCCGCACCCGTCCCGGAAGGACAACTACCAAATCACAGTTACAAGAAGACATTAACGCGATTTTTGCCACTGGTTATTTTTCCAGAGTCAGAGCCGAACCTACCGATACCCCCTTGGGCGTGCGGGTAACATTTGTCGTAGAACCTAACCCAGTACTGCGTTCAGTTCAGATCCAGGGTAGCCAAGTTTTGCCCAAAGACCTAATAGATCAAACCTTCCGGGAACAGTACAACGAAATCCTTAACTTCCGCGACTTACAAACCGGGATCAAACAGCTTGAGCAGTGGTATAAAGACAGAGGCTATGTTTTAGCACAAGTAGTAGATACCAAAGTTTCCCCCGAAGGCATCGTAACGCTGGAAGTAGCCGAAGGAATTGTCGAAGATATTCAAGTGCAATTCTTGAATAGAGAAGGAGAAACAGTTGACGCTGAAGGGAAACCAATTAAGGGAAGAACCAGGCAATATATCATTACCCGTGAAATGGCAACCAAGCCAGGTACAGTATTTAACCGAAATGAAATTCAACGGGACTTACAGCGAGTCTTTGGCTTGGGATTATTCGATGATGTGAAATTATCATTGAATCCTGGTGAAAACCCCCGACAAGTAACAGTACAAGTGAATGTTAGAGAAAGAAATAGTGGTTCTATAGCAGCTGGCGCAGGTTTCAGTTCCGCAGCAGGTTTATTTGGTACAGCAAGTTATCAACAGCAGAATTTATTCGGCAGAAACCAAAAAATTGGCGCAGAAGTGCAACTAGGTCAAAGGGAATTTCTCTTTGACCTCCGCTTTACTGATCCTTGGATTGCTGGCGACCCCTACCGGACTTCTTACACGGTTAACTTGTTTAGAAGGCGATCGATCTCCCTAATTTTTGACGGTGGCGACCCAGAAATTAGATTACCAAACGGCGACAGACCTAGAATCCTCCGACTTGGTGGCGGTGTCACCTTTACCCGCCCTCTGTCTCGCGATCCTTTAGCCAATGCAGAATGGGTAGCCTCTTTAGGATTGCAGTATCAAAATATTTCCATTCGCGATTCTGATGGCGAACTCACTCCCAGAGATGAGCGTGGCAACAATCTCAGCTTTAGCGGTGAAGGGAAAGATGACCTAGTTACAGTACAACTAGGTGCAGTGCGCGATAAGCGTAACAACCCAACTCGCACTACCCAAGGTTCCATCTTCCGCATCGGTCTAGAACAATCCGTACCAATTGGTCAGGGTAGCATTCTCATGACCAGAGTGCGCGGTAGCTACAGCTACTTCATTCCAGTCAAGTTAACTAACTTTACGCCAGGCCCACAAGCACTGGCTTTTAACATCCAAGGCGGAACTGTTCTAGGAGATTTGCCTCCCTACGAAGCCTACTCCTTGGGTGGTGTTAACTCTGTCCGCGGTTACGATGAAGGCGACCTGGGTAGCGGTCGGAGTTACGTTCAAGCTACAGCTGAGTATCGCTTCCCAGTATTCTCAATTATTGGTGGCGTGCTATTCTTCGATTTTGGTACAGACCTGGGCACTGCCGGAGATGTTCCTGGAAGACCAGCCGAAATTCGCAATAAGCCCGGTACTGGCTTCGGTTACGGTGTTGGTGTTCGGATTCAATCTCCTCTAGGCCCAATTCGGATTGATTATGGTTTCAATGATGAAGGTGATAGTCGGATTCAGTTC
>JBAVZX010000093.1:0-3741 GCA_049589015.1 Phormidium sp.
GGTGTGTGCAGTACTTCTGAAGGAACTAGATACTATTGATGAGATTAAGTTTGTCCATCCCAAAGATATGCAAGATGGAAAAGTGGAGATTAGCGATCGCGATATTACCACCAATTTACCCTACGTCAGCGGAGTTCATCTCGCCTTCGACCACCACCTAAGCGAAACCATCAGAAATCAAGAAATTCAATCCAATCATATTATCGACCCCAATGCCCCCTCAGCGGCAAGGGTAGTTTATAACTATTTTGGCGGGCAAGAAAGATTTGCCAATATTTCCACTGAAATGCTATTAGCAGTAGATAAAGCTGATTCGGCTCAATTTACCCAAGCAGAAGTTTTAAATCCCGAAGGTTGGGTACTTTTAAACTTTTTGATGGATGCCCGGACAGGATTAGGCAGATTTAGAGATTTTAGAATTTCAAATTATCAATTAATGATGCAGTTAATTGATTGCTGTAAAAATCAAACTATTGACCAAATCCTAGAAGTTCCAGATGTTAAAGAAAGGGCAGAAGTATATTTTTCTCAACAAGAAGAATTTAAACAGCAAATTGAAAGATGTTCCCAGGTTTACGACAACTTAGTTGTTCTAGACTTGCGCCCAGAGGAAGTAATTTATGCAGGCAACCGATTTATGGTTTATGCCCTTTTTCCTGAGTGCAATATCTCCATCCATATTTTGTGGGGCGTGAAACAGCAAAATACTGTCTTTGCCGTCGGAAAATCAATTTTTAACCGCACTTCTAAAACCAATATCGGAGAATTAATGTTGACTTATGGCGGTGGCGGACACGCTAATGCCGGAACTTGTCAAGTAGCCCATGAAGACGCTTCTAAAATCTTGGAAGAATTAATAGTTAAAATTAATGCCGATGGTTAAATTTACCAGGCTGTAGCTAATCAACCAGATACTTTTCTGAAACCTCGTAACCAACGATAGGGATAATAAAAAGGAATAAGTAAAGGATGAGAAATTTGGTAACGCTGCTGCATATAAGCGCGACTAGGAAATAAGGTATCCCAGGCGATATGTAAACGAGTCAGCCAATCTTTTGCACCTGCTAAATCATCAAATAAACGTAAAGCCATTGTTTGATTTTGCCAAGAATAAGCTCTAACTTCTTCCCAAGTAGGTTTTAAAGCGGCTAATTGCGATCGCACATTTCCCGGAATTTCCGCTTTCCATTCATCAGCTACCCGCAGCAAAATTTGCTGAATTGATAATACTAAATTGTAATTTTGGGCTTTGGTAATAACTAAATCCCAATCTATTGCTGTGGGGGAAAAAGCGATCGCCTCAGCAATATCATGCAACCAAAGCAAACTATTTCCCCCATGATGCAACATTAAATGAGCACATAAATAAACAATTTGTGCCTCATTACCTAAAATCAAAGCCGGAGAACCACTAATTTTAGTCGGTATAGCCGTTTCCCAAAACCAATCAGAGAGGAAAGTCCGTTGATAATAAACCGGGCTAACTAACTTCCAATGCAAATCTAAAGCCACATTTACTAACCCCTGTTTCCAATGAATTTCCTCATTGCGAAACTCCTCATTAAACCCAGATTGCATTTCCACACCCGCCACCTGATAACCCAAATTCGCCACAACTTCTCTGACAATTGGTAAATCTTCCGGGTGAATTAATAAATCCAAATCTACCATCTGTCTAGCAGCAATATCACCGTAAACCTTTTCCGCCAAAGCTGCACCCTTAAGGACAATTACATCTACACCAACATCAGCCAAACTTTGCAACACTTTAGCTAATTCTCGCAGCAACAAAGTATTGCGACAAGCATTTTGATAATAGGCATTTTGCCATTGCATCTCTACATTTTCTGGAAGCCAATCCTCATTTCGCAAAATTCGATAAAGCAGTGGAGCCAAAGCTTCAATATATACAAATTTGCATAAATTATCCCAATCTAGATCATTATTTGTCGCTATTTCTCGCGCCACTTGTAAGGCTGTTTTATCCCACCTTCCCCGTAAAATTAAAGTGATTAGTGATTGGGGATTAGTGATTGGAGAAGGTGAATCAATGACTAATGAGGAAAAATTTAAATAATTTTTAAGTTTTGCTTTTAGGTTTTTCATTAACTTTTAATTTACCTGCATTTGAGTTTTCCACGATCGAGCATAACGACACCCAAGAGCTAATAACTTATCATGACATCCTGATTCTACAATTTCACCATCTGACATAACATGAATGATGTCAGCACGTCTAGCAATAGTAAAGCGATGAGTAATAATAATCGCTGTTCTCCCTTTAGCTAAGTGGCAAAAACGCTCCAACCAATCTGCTTCAGCCCAAGAATCCATTGCGCTAGTTGGCTCATCTAAAATAATTAAAGGAGCCTGACGGAGAAAAGCCCTTGCTAAAGCAATTCGTTGCCATTCACCGCCGCTAAGTTCCACGCCACCTGCAAATAATTTACCCAAAACTGTGTTGTAATTATCAGGTAAACGATCGATAATTTCTGCTGCACCCGCAGCTTCGGCAGCATTAGCAATTTCCGGCAATTTTGCTCTAGCTAATAAGTCACCTAGAGCGATATTTTCGGCAACAGAAGCATTATAATCAACTGGTTGTTGAAATAAAACAGTAATTAATCTGCGTAAGTTTTGCATTGATAAATCACGTAAGTCAATGCCATCCCAAGTTATTCTTCCTTGTTGTGGATCGTACAAGCGACAAAGCAGTTTTAGCAAGGTGCTTTTACCCGCACCATTTGCGCCGACAATTGCCACAATCTTTCCTGCTGGAATAGTTAAATTGAACTTTTCTAAAGCCGCTTTATTGCTACCTGGATAGCAGAAAGAAACGTTATCAAATTTGATTTCTTGGTTTAACTTTTTTGGGGCTAATTTTGGCTTAGGAGGATCTATTACTTGGGGTGATAATTCTAAAAACTCGAAAAGATTGCCTAAAAATAGCATATTACTGTAAACTTGACCTAAGTTTTGGAGCAAACTTCGCATTAATGTTTGACCTTGGTTAAAAGCTTGATAAAATAAGGCTAAATCTCCCAAAGTTAGCCGTTTTAGTAATACTTGCCACACCATCCAAGTTAAAGCAATGGCGGTAATTAAAAGAGCGATCGCACCAGCACCCAAATTCGCCAAACTCTCATTCTTTGCTAACTTCACCTTTTCTGTACGTAACTTGCGCCGTAAACTCTGATAAGCAGATTGGAAATAATCCCCTAATTCAAAAATTCTTAATTCCGCCGCCGCATCTTTCTCTGTTAATAACCAATAGTAATACCAACTACGTCTTTCATCAGCAGTTGCTTTCATCCACCATTCATAATTCTGCTTACTATAATTTAAAATTACCGCAAAAGCAGGCAAAGTACTAATTAATAAAGCCGCAGGTAGCCAAACACCAAATTGACTTAAAACTGCTGCCATTGCGATTAAAGTAATCCCATTTTGTACCAAACTTCCGCTATTTTCTAATAACGCAGTTGGACGAAATGCCGCATCTTGTCTGGCGCGGTGTAGGCGATCGAAATATTCTGCCGACTCATAAAAAGCAAAATCAACTTCCAACGACTTCTTATGAATCAAAGCACTAATATAATCCTTAACTAATTCTGATTGAACAACACGCACCCAACTTAAAAAACTTCCCAAAACTTGAGTTAATAATAAAACTCCTCCCATTAAAGCAACTAAAATCAAAATTGAAATCACATTTTTCTGGGAAAGACTAACATCTAAAGC
>JBAVZX010000094.1:0-3760 GCA_049589015.1 Phormidium sp.
AGTCCATTTTAATGGACTTGAGCTATTAGCCCGGAAATTGATTTCCGGGCGGGCTAAAACGCAGGTGCAAGATCTCAGTAGAGGAAGATTTCAGTAGAGGGCAAAATGCCCACCCCACAGGAGTTACATCTGTATTGTAGGGCAGGCATCCTGCCTGCCAACAGCCTGCTAAACAGTAATTTAAATCAAGGTGCGTTACGCTGGCACTAACGCACCCTATGGATTTAAGATAAAGTTGGCGAACAGCCTCTTAGATTTCGAGGAAACACGAATGGATCAGTCGAACACTGCTAAAAATTTAGAAGCTGCTTTTGGTGGCGAGTCAATGGCAAATCGCAAGTATTTGTTTTTTGCGGAAGTGACTCGAAAATTGGGGATGAGTGAACTTTCAAAGTTGTTCAAAGAAACAGCAAATCAAGAGACTGAACACGCTTTTGCACATTTTCGTTTGTTGCATCCTGAGTTAGTTGTGGATGATCCGGCGACGCTGAGTGAGGAGGAGAAAAAGGCGATCGCTTCTCGTTGTTTAGAACTCGCTATTGAAGGCGAAACTTACGAATACACTATCATGTATCCAGGGTTTGCTGCTGAAGCAAAAGCTGATAAAGATAGTGATGCTGTCGCTGAATTTAATACACAAACAGCGGAATCTAAAGAGCACGCTACGATGTTCCACACCGCAGCCAAAAATTTTGGTTTGTTAACGCACATTGAGCAACATCACGCGCAACAATATACGGAAGCTTTGGGTGCTTTGGATGGGAAAACTGCTGTTCCCAGATCTGCAAGCGAAGATCCGGCTATGCAAAAATGGATTTGTCGCCAATGTTCGATGATTTACGATCCTACTGTAGGCGATCCTGATTCAGGAATTGCTCCCGGAACTCCTTTTGCTGAGATTCCAGATGATTGGTATTGTCCGATTTGTGGAGCGAAAAAGAGTCTGTTTATAGTTTATCAAGAAGCGATCGCAGCTTAGAAAATAATCGAATGTAGAGACGTTATATATAACGTCTCTACATTCGATTAGGATTAAGTATTAATTCCTTTAAACCTTTCTTTTGCTGCTTTAAAAGATTCTTTCATTACGTTTTGAATTTTCTTAGGATCGGGTTTTTTGCCACCTATTAAATCCCCGAAATAAACACAAGCAGCTTCTCCTAAAGCCCAAGTATAAGCAGCTGCCCAAGATGCAGCAATAACGCTACCAAAAATGGGGATAAATTTAACTAATTCTCTGCCGATCGCTTGAGCTAAAAATCCACCTGCGATCGCACTTACAATCCCACCTGCTTGCGATGGTGTAATAGTTTGTCCATACAAATTTCCTAATAAAGTTATCATGGAAACTTGCAAAGCAGTTAACACAGGCATCGTTGCAAAAGGCAAAGGTACAGCGGCTAAAGTAGCAGCCATAATCGAAAATGCCATTATATAACGTCGCCCGACATCTCGATAAAGATTACCTAATTTTCTGCCAGTTTCTTCTTGATCTAATAATTGATAAATCGCGTTAGCTTCGGCTTCTGGGAGTAAATCTGCTAAGGCATCTCTTAACGCTTCTAAACCGTAAAATACGGGAGTGTAACCATCTTCTTCTAGGGTGAAGTCGATTTGGATAGCGCGATCGTACAAACCCGAAAAAGCACTTTTTAAAGCCGTAAATGTGCGATTAACTTCCTCAAAATCAGGCGGATAATTTGGATGATTATCAACACCAGGAGGGTAAACTTCATGCAAACAAGTTACCGCCAACAAACAGGGAATATCGGGATACTTTTTCCGCAATTCTTCAGTGATTTGGCGTAAAGTATCAGTAGCAAAGTCATTACTTTTAACAGTCAGGATTAAGATTTTTGCCCGATTTGTTTTTTGTAAATCTCCAACCAATTCATCAATAATAGCCTGTGTATTCTGATTAACATCTCCTAGACCTACCGTATCAGTAAAAATCAGCAACGGCAAATCATCGGAAGGATAAACATAGCGTTTAGTATTTTGGGTGTGAGGACGAAAACCTTGACCAACAATTTCTGCTGAAACGCCTGTTAGTCCGCGAACAATTGAACTTTTTCCCGCTTGCGGTTTCCCAATTAACAATGCTTCAGTTGTGGGTAATTCCGCCTGAACTGTTGCCAGAATTTCTGCTACTTGAGACTCGCTGACACTGAACAATTCTACAATTTTTTGTGCCACTGGCTCAACAGGTAGGAGTTTTTTAAACTCATTCAAGCTATTACCAGTATTGTTCCAAACCTCAGCAATACGACTTTGCCAAGATTCGTCAACTGACTTTTTGGTAAGATCATCAGTTGTTTGATTCAACTGCGGAGAATCATCGGAAGGTAAATTAGTGTTATGTGGTTCTGCCATTGGTATCAAAACCGTGATTTAGTTAACGACTCCATTTTGTCTCAAAATCAAGGATTGAGATTATTAAAATTAAGAGTTACACTTAATAATTCTACTGGATTAAATAAAAATCTCTATTTCGGTAAACTCTCTCAAAATTTCGGTAATCAACACCATGACGATTCAAATTTACGGCATTCCTAACTGCGGCACTTGCAAGAAAGCACTACAATGGCTGTCTGATAATAATATTAAATATGATTTCATAAATACTAAAGAAAATCCTCCCTCTCGCGAGATAATTGAAAGCTGGGTGCAAACCTTGGGTTCTAAACCAATGCGAAACACTTCAGGACAATCTTACCGCGCCTTGGGGGAAGTAAAACAAACTTGGACGGATGAAGAATGGATAGATGCTTTTGCTAAAGATGCGATGCTACTTAAACGACCTTTGTTTGTTAAAAATTGCACAGCAGTATTAGTTGGTTTCCGAGAAAAACCGGAAATCATTAAACAAAAATTAGAGCTTGGGATGGGCGGGTTTTGATTTGAATCTGATTGCTGGGTATTTCAAACTTTTGGCTAAACCCGCCCCTACAGATTTGGATCAATGATTTGTATAAACAAATATAATTTCGTGATTTTTGTAGGGGCGGGTTTAGCAGATAACATTTCCATCTCACAAACAATCTTTCAACAAAACCCGCCCTGATTAGGTTAAGAATTTAAATTTTCACCTTAGTAACACATTAAGAAGTTTTAGCTTTCTTTTTCAGCTTTTCTTGCCGCCATTTCTCAGAAATTTTTTTCCCTTCTTCTATTTCGGCAAAATCTACATTCATAATCGCTGTGGTAAATTCTACACCTAAAGCTGCGCTGACTTCAAGAAGTTCGCCAAAACTAGCATATTGATAATCAGTTTTTTCATATTCTTCGACTTTTTGTTCATCAATGTCTAATATTTCAGCTAGTTCTTTTTGACTCATTTTTGTTGCGATTCTGGCTTTAATTAAAGCATCGGGTAGTTTATTTAAATTCTCTACTTGTATTTGGATGGGGTGAGTGCGATCGCAATTCACCAACCTTTCATATTCAGCAATTTCTGACTTTAATTCGTCAACTTGACTTTGATATGAATCTCTATGAAGCTGCCAACGAATAGGTTCAGCTTTCAAAGTTTCATTATTATCTAATTCAGCTACAGATTCTTGAAATCGCCGCAACCATTCTAAGGAATGCTGATATTCTTGCTCATTTCTAATCATCATGGTTTCCACCTTTGTAAATCTATTGCGATAATTCCTTTGCGAAGATTGTTCCTTGTGTCAAATTGGAAAAAATCTAAGTAGGCTGTTCCTGAATCATTAGCTGGATAATTAGAGGGGAAAATTTCACCTCTATACTTACT
>JBAVZX010000095.1:0-4022 GCA_049589015.1 Phormidium sp.
ACCAATTGGTAAGTTATACCATTGCAGGTCTACTAGAGTTAAGTGGTTGTAGTGATCTTTATAAAAAGAGCTATCCAAGAAATTGGGAATTAAATCAAATGGCGTGAGCAATCTTAGCCAAGAAAGCGGGCTATTGAAGGGAGAATAAGTAAGCAAGTAATTCAGCCAAACAAAACCTAAAACTACTCCACTACCTAACCAAGATTGAAAACCTCCTAACCAATTGCTTACTAAAGAATAGAGTAATGCTGTGCTATAAAATAAAATGCAACAAGCAATAAAAGCACAGTCAAAACCTAAAATTTGACCGGGCGGAATTTGGGCTGATAATCCCGTCCAAAAATGCAAGGGAACTACCAACAATATGACGAGATAAAGCAAAATTGGCACGCCCAAGATTTTGCCAATTAAAATGTTTTTGTTGGATTGGGGACTGAGGCGAATAAAATTTAAGGTTCCCCGCCGTTCTTCTTGAGATAAATCATTGATTAGTAGATAGGTTCCGGCTACTAATAGGGAAAATATGCCCACCCAACTCAAACAAACAAATAAATCTCGATTCCAAAGTTCCCAGCTGATGATAAAGTTGCCTAAACTATCTCGAAGACAGAGAGAAGCTGAGTAATAACCACCAGGACGTTTGCCTGTACAGTAAGTATTGGAAATCTGGTAAGTGTATTCTTCTAAACGAGGTGGAACGGGAAGTCGGCTGAGAAAATACTGAATAATCAAAAGTTGAGTGAGCAGGGAAATCGCTACACTAATTACTATATTGCGAGGTTTGAGGCGACCTTTTATTTCTCGCCACATTTGGGGATTTAAATTACCGATTTGGTTAACCAAATTACTTACCATTTTTCATCCTCTTTATATTGATCGTTAGGATTTCACAAGTCAGGTTTAAGACGCTTGTTTGTGACCCATTTTTAAGAAGATGGTTTCTAAATCTTCTTGGGTACAATGGAATTCGTTTAAGGGAATGCCAGCTTTAACTAGCGATCGCAACAGCCTAGCACATTCTTTTGGACTACCACCAAAATCAACTCTTACCTGATTAGTTCCTGATAAAACTTCATATCCTTCAACTAAGGGATAGTTTTTCAACTCGGATAACAGCGGATCTAATTTTCCCAAAGTAGACATGATAATTTGCTGGCGACTGAGGCGGCGGTAAAGTTCTGCTAAACTTGTACTTTCCACCAAATAACCCAACTCCATAATTCCTACAGAAGTGCAAAGTTCGGCCAAATCACTCAAAACATGGGAAGAAATTAAAATTGTCATTCCCGCTTCTTGCAAAGTTTTGATGATTTCCCGAAATTGCATTCTGGCGATCGGATCTAACCCCGAAACAGGTTCATCCAATAACAGTAAAATCGGTTCGTGAATAATTGTTCTCGCCAAACTTAAGCGCTGTTTCATCCCTCGCGACAAAGTGTTAATTTGACTATTGCGCTTATTAGTTAGCTGCACCAATTCCAAGACTTCATATAACCTTTGACTGCGCCGAGGTTCCCGCAATCGATAAAGTCGGGCAAAATAATCCAAATAATCCCAAACTGTCAAATCATCATAAAGGGGAAAATCATCAGGAAGATAACCAAGTCGCTGCTTCAAAGTTGGGTTACTTCGATCGCGCATTAACCTGTCACCATTAATGTAAATTTCCCCAATACTCGGTTCTTCCGCCGCCGCCAACATTCGGATCAGCGTCGTTTTCCCCGCCCCATTTGGCCCAATTAAACCATAAACTTCCCCCGCCTCGATCTCTAAATCAACATCATTGACAGCAATATGGCGATCGAATTGCTTAGTCAGTCCGCGAGTACAAATTGCCAGTTCTTTTGACATGATTGTTTGGGACAAAAAATTTTCCGTACCTTTCTCAGCTGAGGATGCCCACCTGAACCGAAAATTTTGTCAACCATGGTTGACAAAATTTTCCCAGAAACCGACATCGCCAACGAAGATCAATATATCCAGGTCAACTTCACTGATGCAAAGCATCAGACTTGCTCTACAGTTTGCGATCGACCTATTCCAGAAGAGGTAGAGGGGCAGAGAATTCAAAACTCAAAACTTCCCCAGTCCCGTAGGACAGGCATCCTGCCTGTCACTCCCAATCCCCAGTCCCAAATCCCTTACTTATGAATGAAATTTAAACTTGGTATCGCCAAATCGTTGCTCTGTCCTTCATATTTTGTTACAAAGGATGAAGATCCTCTGTAGACACAAATCTTTATGTTAGGTGGTCTGACTGGTTTTAATAATAATCCTGGCACTGACTGGGGCGAAAAAATGCTCAACACAGTTGCCAGCCAATCCATCCGCCACTTGTTCAGTAAGAGCGAGTCTGTGGAGGTATTTGTCCGTTGCTCTCCTTCAAACAAACTGTTACAAGGCAGCATCGACAGTTTTAAAATGAATGGTCGGGGCTTAGTCATCCGTCGGCAATTTCCGGTTGAGGAGATGTCTTTTGAGACGGATGCTGTCTCCATTGACTTCAGTTCGATTTTGAGTGGTAAGATTTCTCTCAAACAGCCAACGCAAGCGATCGCACAAGTTACCCTCTCCGAAACTGGCATTAACGAAGCCTTCCAAGCCGAACTTGTCACAAAACGCTTGCAAAATCTCTCCTCCGACTCTTTAACCGAACTATCGGGAGGACAGCCTGTTTCCTTCAGCGAAGTGCATATAGAACTAGAAACTGGCAACCGAATTCGTCTATTTGCGAAAGCTGAACTTCCCAATCATGGCACCGTACCGATTGTAATGCTGATGACTTTAGCCGTAGAACGTCGTCGCCGCATTGCTTTTCAAAACCCTGTATTTCAAGCAGAAACCGTGCCAGAATCTCTCCGAGAAATTTCTCAATCTCTGGCAAATGCTTTGGCTGAAGTGTTAAATAACATGGTCGATCTCGATCGCTTCGACCTCGACGGCGTAACCATGAGAATTAACCGTTTAGAAACTCAAGGAAAAAAATTACTCTTCAGTGGTTATGCTCAAATTGAACACTTTCCTAAAACTGGCTGATTTTTAAATTTTAGGTAATCGCAAATTTAACAGGCAAAAGGAGTAAAACTAACTTCTTTTGCCTTTTAAATTTTGACTTTTAATCATATTAGACTGTCGTTTCACCGTTACTATCGGAGGCTTGCATTTGCCGCAAAATTGCTGCTTGAATTTTGGTATCAAAGTCAGGATCATCGACTGTTGTAATAATATGACGGGGGCGATCGCTCAGTCTATCCAAATAAGCGCGAAGTGCCTTTTTGTCCTCTCGATGTTTGAGGAAATATTGTCTTAATTCATCATCAGACATAGCAGCATAGTTAACTTGACTCATCAGAACACCTCACCATTTGGAGTAATCTGGAATTCAAGGGTTTCACTATTTCCAGCCAAAACATACAGATTGTTTGTTCGATCATCAATGCAGACAAGATGTATGGGCTGAAGCATAATGTAGGTTAACCAATAGCTAAGACGGTATAAACCTCTAAGTTGGGCATTAGTAGGCATTCAAAGCACTTACTCCACACGGTAATTATTTTATCTTAAATTTGTGAACAACTGGAAAACCAGGAAGGTGAAGAATGAGCTATCACTACAGCATGGTAATTCAATGGTCACAAGAGGATCAACTTTTCTTGGTTCATTTGCCGGAATTTCCCTGGCAGCAGTTTCATACTCATGGTAGAACTTATGAAGAAGCTGCTAAAAATGGTCAGGAAGTAATCGAGACTTTTGTGGAAATGCTTCTGGAAGAAAATCAACCATTGCCAGAACCGAGAATGCTTCCTCAAAAACCTTTGTTGGTTGCTTAGTTGAGTGTTAGCGATCGCATCTATCTCTGAGTCAGTATTGCATCATAATTACCATGAGAACCGATCCAAAACCACAAAATTCCTTCTGGTTTATCAAAACCTAACGCCCTGTACTTTTTCCCTACTCTCACTGACCATAAACTACCAATTTGCTTAAGGCGCAGTGATGGATGCTTTGGATCTGCCTTGAGT
>JBAVZX010000096.1:0-3519 GCA_049589015.1 Phormidium sp.
CTACCAAACCAAGCCGGGACAAGCTAACAGAAAATTTTGTTCCCTGTTCAGAAGTTCCCTGTTCCCTTCCCTCATCCAAATCTCCCCCTTGCTTACCGATAGCCAAAAAAAAGCACAACCGAAAGGAATAAACCCAAAAATTCCCCCTTCCCCAAACAAATTTTTCTGCACAGGAAAGAGGAAAATTCTTAGCGATTTTTCGCCAAATCTTTCTGTTGTTGCACCAAATTTTTTAAAGCTAACTGACGATTACTCATAAATTCATGCCAAAATCCCGGAAACAAGTCATCCATAGTACCAACAATAGCCCAAACTTCTAAATTCATTAATCGGGATAAACGTTGGCGAGAAAGTTTCAGATCGGTCAGTTTTTCCTGAACGTCACTAATTGGAGAAGGATGAATTGGCGGAATTTTTTCTCCAGGCGAATGATGCAATAAATTGTCCCACATAGATAACACCCTGATGTTCAGAAGAAAGCATAAACAGCCAGACTAAAGGTAATTTTAAATAAATCAGACCTCTAGGTAGAATACTGACAGCTTTGCTATTTGTCGATCAACAATTCTCTTTCAATCTAAACCAACTATGGATAAAACAAAAGCGGGGTGAAACCCCTACTTCAAATGATAGAATTGAAAATCTCAAATCTCAAATCCCATGACAGGACAAAAACCTCTCAATCCCTGGAACTACAAACCTTGGTGGTGTCAGCCTTGGTCAATTTTACTAACGGGTACTATATTAATTAGTGGTAGTTGGTTCATTTGGCGAACAGTTTGGCTAACATTAGTGATATCTCTGCCAATATTGGTCTGGATGGGTTTCTTTTTGCTAATCTGGCCACAATTAATCAGACAGAGTGGCATTCTTGAAGAGCATCCGGTAATAACATCAGACCAGGATGAGAGCAATTGATTCAGACTCAAGCGCTAAAATGAGCGATGATCCGTTCTTTTGTTCCTATGGTGATCGGCACAAGAAAATGATATGGGAGATACAGCACAAATTACTTGCTTTAATTTAAACTGTCAGGCTCCCAATCCAGAGACTCACAGATTTTGCCAGCAATGTCGTACTCTTTTACCAAAACGTTATTTATGGGTTGTAGGAAAGGGAGTAGAGGGTTTAAAAGCAGAAAAGTTGATCGGAGGACGTTTTTTGCTGAAACAGGAACGAATTCTCCTAGATACTCAACCAGGGCTACCTTTACCATACTCAGAAGAAATTGCTGATTGGATATTACCTTATCTGCGATTGATTCCCTATCAGCTGCACGTTCCTCAAGTATATGGAAAATTACCACCCCATAAGAAAGGAAAGTATAAAGATATTTGGTTATTAGAACAAGCTCCGATTACAATTGCACCAAATCAGAAACGGGGAAAGCCGCCTAGTTTAGTTTTATTCCCAGAATTAACGAAAGTTTGGCAAGATGCTACGCCAATGCGTCAGTTAAATTGGTTGTGGCAAATGGCTAATTTGTGGCAACCTTTGGAGAGTGAAGGAGTAGCTGCTAGTTTATTAAATTCAGAGTTATTGCGGGTAGAAGGTCAGGTGGTGCGGTTGTTAGAATTACAAAAATCGCCAGCCGAACCAACTTTGAGACAATTAGGAAAGTTTTGGTGGCAATTACTACCCAAAGCTAAACCAGAAATTGAGAAATACTTAGCACAAGTCTGTCAACAAATGATGGCAGAAGAGTTAGTGAGTAGTGAAGAGTTGATTCGACAATTAGACCAAATTTTACAGGTAGTCGGGCAATCACAAACCTGCTCTTATCAGATTATTACCCTAACAGATACAGGGCCAACCAGACAACGTAATGAAGATGCTTGTTATCCGCCGCCATCGCCGCAAGGGGTGAAACGGGGGGAAAATTGTCACAGTCCATCACCCACAGTAATAGTATGTGATGGAATTGGAGGACATGATGGGGGAAATGTGGCTTCTAACTTAGCAATTGAAACTGTACAACAGTGGTTAGACAAATTTCCGCAAAATTTAGATAGTAATCAGTTTGATTTAGTCACACAATTAGAAAATTCTGTTTGTGAAGCTAACGATCGGATCAGCCAACGCAATGATCGGGAAGGACGCTCCGAACGGCAAAGAATGGGTACTACTTTGGTAATGGCAAAAGGTTACGCCCATGAAGTTTATATTACCCATATTGGCGATAGTCGCGCTTACTGGATTACCCGCACAGGTTGCCATCAAGTTACCCTAGATGATGACATCGCATCACGAGAAGTTCGCTTAGGTTACTCTCTCTATCGCGAAAGTTTACAACAAGCAGGAACAGGCGCATTAAGTCAAGCATTAGGGATGAGTTCTTCTAATTATCTCCGTCCCACAGTGCAACGTTTTATAATTGACGAAGATTGTATTTTTCTGCTTTGTTCAGATGGACTTAGCGACAACGATCGTGTAGAACAAAATTGGGATAAAGAAATTCTCCCTGTTTTGGAAAAGAAAGTTAATTTATCCACAGCAGCAGCTAAACTAATTGAAATTGCTAACACTCAAAACGGTCACGACAATGTTACCGTCGGTTTAGTTTACTACCAAGTTAAACAAAATCCGCAACCGCAAAAACAGGAAACAAGGCATGGGGAAAAGGGAATAGCAATTAATTCCCTTTTGGGGAAGCAAAGTGAGAATAATCAATTTTCTCAACTCAAAACCCGTTTATTAGTAACCAGAAATAATCCACCTAGCTTATTACCACTTTTAGCTGGAATCACTTCTTTATTAGGGTTAAGCGGATTACTAGTTTACCTTTGGGTTCCAGCAATAGGTAATCGAGTAGATACCTTAATAAGTAAAGTTAAAGACCAACTACAACCAAGTACAATTACTCCTCCTCCCCCAAGCAATAACCCAAAACCTGCCGCTTCTCTGAGTCCAGACACCCTGATTAAAGTTAACATTCCCCCATCTCCAGCTAACCAAAACCAGAAAACCTTATTGCTAAGGAAAAGCTCTCAACCCCCGGAAAATCAATCAATAATCGGTAGTATTCCCAATCATAGTATTCTAGAGATTGAACGCAAAGACTTACGGAAGAAAGAACGCTGGCTGTTAATGAAAGTTTGCGCTATTCCCCAACAACCGAAAAGTAACAATCCCAACCAAAAACCGAGTCAAGTAGTTCCCGCTACTTTTGCGGTAATTAAACCAGGAGAACAAGGTTGGATCAAACAAAGTGAGATTGAACCTTATATTCAAGAATATTCCCCTTCGGAATCGCTAGCATCGGGAGACTGCTATTCTCAGATCAGGAGTAGAGAGTAGAGAAACAGAACATTTGTGGTTTGAATAGCATCAGAAAGAGTGAAAGAATCGATAAACTGATAATTGAAAGCAAAAATAGCTTCGATCCAGGCCAAATATTCAAGAGTTCTGAATGTTGCCAACTAAAAGCCTTTGCCTCAATATCTCTATTGACCGACTGCATCAAATACCTGGTAAGGCAGAACATTTCGCCGTTTGGGTTTGGAATGCACCCTATCCTGG
>JBAVZX010000097.1:0-2762 GCA_049589015.1 Phormidium sp.
CATCTACTCTTGGAGGAAGAAAGATTTATGAATATCCATTTTTTGAGAGCAGAAGTATATCAAAATGAAAACAAAAGTAAAGGTTTTACATCAGTTGACTTCATGGCACATATCTTTGTGGTAATCATGTTTGTCTTTATGATGTTAGTTTACTTTACTTCATCAAATACTTGTCAAAGTACAGCTTGCTACAGTCCTAAAATACTCCGAATTCCGGTTAGATATTAATTAATCAACCGTACTAGACAAAAACTTGGGAGATAGCAACTTTTATGCGAACTATTGCTGAGATTAACGAGAAAATAAACAATCAAACGGTAGTGGTGTGGACAGCAGAAGAATTAAAAGTCCGAGTTGCAGAAGTTGGTGTCACCCAAGCAGCGAAAGAAGTAGATGTAATTACCACTGGCACATTTGAACCAATGGAATCTTCAGGGGCGATTATTAACTTAGGTCATACCGATCCCCCGATTAAAATTCGCTCCTGTTGGTTAGATGGAATTTTGGCTTATTCTGGTTTTGGGGCAGTAGATTTATATTTAGGAGCTACCCAAAGCGTAGATTATGAACGTGATGGTTTAGAAGAAGAATCAAAAGAACGGGGTGGTGGTCACGTAATTGAAGATTTAATTGCCGGAAAACCTGTACATTTAAGAGCGATCGGACAAGTCACCGACTGCTATCCCCGCACTACCTTTGAAACCACAATCACCCGCGACACAATCAACCAATTTTATCTATATAATCCCAGGAATATCTATCAAAATTTTATTGTCGGAGTTAACGGAGGCGATCGCCCACTCTACACCTACTTAGGGCAATTACAACCCCGACTCAGCAACGCCGTCTATTCTAACCCCGGAGCCATTTCCCCCCTATTCAACGACCCCAACCTAGAAATCATCGGGATCGGCACCCGCATTTTCCTCGGCGGTGGCATTGGATACATAGCCTGGGAAGGCACGCAAAACTTTCCCTTACAAAAACGTTTACCCAACCAAACACCCATCGGCCCTGCTGCCACTCTCGCCTTAATCGGCGATGCCAAACAAATGGAGCGACGTTGGGTGCGCGGTTGCTACTTTAAAAACTACGGCCCTTCCCTAATGCTAGGAGTCGGTGTACCCATCCCAGTTTTACACGAAGAAGTGATCAAAAAATGTGCCGTCCAAGACAAAGAACTAGTTGCACCAGTAGTCGATTTTTCCATCCCCCGGCGCGTGCGACCCACCTTTGGTTTAGTCACCTACGCCCAACTAAAATCTGGTCGTATTAGTATTGAAGGCAAACAAATCAGAGTTGCGCCCCTCGCCAGCATTTATCTATCACGCCAAGTCGCCGCGGAACTAAAACAGTGGATCACCACCGGAAAATTTACCTTAACCGAAAGAGTCGCCCCCATTCCAATGGATCGGGCATTTTTACCCCAAGACCGTTGGGGCGCAACCATTACCCTGGAGTAGGGGCAGGGGGGCAGGGGGGACAAGGGGTGGGTTTTGTGGAAAGGTTGTCTGTGAGAAGGAAAAGTTACCTGCTCTCACCCGCCCCCACCACTTCTGCCTTCTGCCTTCTGCCTTTCTCTTTCTAACTGCTACCCTCGCCGCTAGGTTGCTGGCGTTTGGGGCGTGGAATTGGCTTTTGAATTGGTCTGCTGGCTCCGCCTGGAGGTACTGAAGTACCTTCTGGAGATCCTGGACGATGGGGACGATCTTTTTTCCAAGGTTTTTTCCCACCTGGGCCACCACCACCGACAAAGCGTTTTCCTCCTGGTCGTGGTTTTCCGGGTCTTCTCTGGCGCACAGAGGCAATATCTTCTGCCTGCCGAATTACCAAAGAATCAGCTTCTCTGACCACCTGAAAGTCCCAGAAGTAACCTACAGCTTTCTTTTCCAAAAGACCATTGAGCGTCAATTTGAAGAATTTGGGTTTATCACTTTCCTTCTTAGCGGCTTGCCTAATTTTGACGATGATTTTTTGTTCGTCTTGAGATTGAAAAACAACTTCACCACGAATCGAAAAATAACCATCTTCGGCTTGGGTAGCTTCGGTTTCGGCTTCAGCTACAGTAGCTTCGGCTTCAGCTTCAGCTTCAGTAGCTTCGGCTTCAGCTTCAGCTTCAGTAGCTAGACGCTCTTTATCTAATTTTTCTGGTTCCCAGACACCAACAATTTGCACATGAAGGTCGCCTTGTTCTTGTCTGGTTCTGGGATAGACTACCCACAGATGTTCGCTTGCCAAATCTAGGTGATTTTTGACTAAACTCATCACTCGACCTAGCAAGACAGCATCGATCAGTCTCCCATCTGCTGCTAGTACGTTACCGCGGGTAAATTGTTCTTCACTGGGAACATATTTTCCGCGCACTAAACCAATAGCTCGATATTGCAATGGTTCGCTGGGAGGCGGAATTGGTTGTAGCCGTGATAGATTATCTTGCTCAGCTGTAATGGTGGCTTCACCGGAGGTTGTGTCTGTGTTGGCTATTGGCGTAGCGATAGATTCCACAGTTGGAGTTTGTTCACCTTTTTTAGGTTCACTTTTGCCAACTACAGCACTTTTAGGAGTAGCTTCGCTCTTGGGAGTCGAGGTACTTTTGGGCGGGGTGGATTCACCAGTAGTTTTAGGTTCACCTGTTGCTGTATGTTCGCTTTTGGCTGTCGGGGCGCTTTTAGGCGGGTTTGGCCGACGTACCACTGGCGGCTGGGTAGCTTGAGGTGGTTCGGGATTGCTAGAGGACTCAGGAAACTGATTGGGATTGGGAG
>JBAVZX010000098.1:0-1891 GCA_049589015.1 Phormidium sp.
TTGAGCAGGTTGCTTAAGTTGTTTGTTCTCGGAAGTGAGATACCAATAAGCAGTGCGATCGCTAATTTGCCAATCAACTTCAATCTTTTCAAATTCGTCTGATTCAACTATTTCTTGACTGAGGAGCAATACATCATAGCTATTACCCTGCTTTTTCCAACGCAATTCTAGTTTTTCATTAAACATTTGCCCTTCAAAACCAGGGAAAAACTTTTCTGGTAACTTCATGCAAATACCGCTAACTTCATGCGGTAAACGCACGAAGTAATAATTTTGTCGATCGGGTGATAATTCCCCTAACAATTTTTTCAAGTTATCAGCAGATGAAACTTGTTTAGAACCAACAAAACCTGTCATGCTGCTACCCTCACAAGTTCGCTCCAAGCTCGAACCGCACATAAGAATAAATTAGGTACTCCACTATCACCATCTCCTTGCCAATTTAACTGCACTCCAAAGCCTAATTCCATCAGTTCAGCAGCTTTGGGAGTTGTTTGGCGATCGGGTTTAGGAAAACCATATTTTTCTGCTTCATCAAGTTCTAAAAACTCTCCTGCACCTAACAATAAAGTATGTTCTCCTATTACTGACTTACCTATCTGACGAATTTGTTTATTGTCTATTTCACAACCGGGATACTGAACAACGGCTTGATTAAATTGTACTTTAACTGTACCCAAACCGCGAGATTTAGCAAAACCTAAACCAAACCAACCATCATTTAAATCTCGCAAAACTAAACCGATTAAACCTAATTGAGCTAAGGTAAAATTTTTGAGATGAATTTTAGTTTGGAATTCTCCAGCAGTACAAACTTGATAATTAAAAGGGCCAACTGCTACGGAACCAAAAACGCGATCGATCGCCACACCATTACGTTCTTCAATTTTCAAAGGTTGATCTTTTTTGGGATAAGCATCTTCTATTCTAACTCGACTAGCAATAGAAGTATTGCCAAACATTCGATCGGTAAAGCTGGATAACTTATAAATTTCTGGAGCAAGTAAGTCTTTATTATTTCCATCCTTCAGATACTCATATTTATCATTCAAAGGATCATTTGCCCAAAGTAAACTAGGATTACTTGCATCTCGTCTATCTCTACCAACTGTTCTAACAATTCTTTCTGCATGAGCGCGAATTGCACCTTTAAGACTACTTCCAGGTAAATAAATAGAACGTCCCCCAGAATGGTAAGTTTCGACAAATTCCATATCAGGTTTAGTCGGATCTGCTCCTTCTTTGCCAGATTTAATTAAAATCGGGCCATCAGGAATTAAGGAGAGATCGATCGTGCAATGATTAACAAATCGTTTGTGCATCGTGTCATTCCTTCAAAGCGCTAATAATTAAGCCGTTACTAACTCATTTAACTGCAATTCACATTGTTGAAAAACATAGTTAACCGCAGCAAATAACTTATCTAGTTCCTGAATTGTGTAAAAAGTTTTATTCCGGGTGAATATATTAGCTTCGAGCTTACCAAATTGCCACCGATCGCCATTAGATACAATTCCAAATATAACGATTTGAAATTCATCATTAAGTCGCTGTGCTGCTACCATTTCAGCTAAACATTGCGCCCATCCTTCGTCAAATTTATCTTGCTTTGCCTCAACTAATAAAAAATAAGGTTTTTCAAACACTAATTTTCCTAGAGGAGAGCGTTTTGCCACGATATATTCAGGAAACCCGCAAAGATTTTGGTCATAAGTGAGAGATTGATGACTCCACAAAACAAAATTGCTGTAATAGGATTTCCAAACTTCTTTCAAAATCGGCAGAACTAAATTTTCACAAATAGCAAACTCTGAGTTATCGACCACTCCTTCCCGCATTACAAATGTTAAATCTTCTCGGAAGTAATCGGGAATATTAAACGGAGTTTCAA
>JBAVZX010000099.1:0-4380 GCA_049589015.1 Phormidium sp.
TCCTAATCAAGTAACTGTCTATTTAATAGAAGCAGAAAATTTGGGCTTTGGTTTAGAGTTAAGTTTCCCCGTTCAGCGGGCTGTAGATATAGTAACAGCAGAAATTTTACAAGAAATCTATCAGAAAAATATGGGAGCGTGAAACCCGCATTTCTCACAAACTTTGCGATCGCCAACAGCAGGAACCTTACAGGATAAAACCACAAACGAGAAAGCGGTCGGAGTTTTCCAGGCCCCGACCGCTTTCAGTCCCTAAAACAAATTAGTTACGAGTAATTCGCTCAGGTTCAGTTTAGATAACTTCATCTTTCTATGCTTATATTTGCATAAAGTTACAAAACATACAGTTTTGTTACGAGTTTAATGAGTTAATAATTCTCATCCCTTCTTCCCCCTGACCCGGAACTCACTTATGTTTGACTTAACTGCTGCTGACTACTCCCTTTTGTCTTGGATTCATCAGTCTGGGATAGCCGCACACTCTATGTCCCTCCGCTTCCATCTGGGGAGTTTAATTGTGCAGTGTCAAACTCTTGAAGATGCAACTAAGTTATGGGAACTCCGCTCCATCCTCCAACTTTCTGGCATTGAGTTGTGCTTTCGAGTTAATGGCGTTTTTTATATGGCTACCGCCATTAGATAATTGCAGAATTAGTCAAAACCTAACCTTAAATGAGCTTTTGGCTTTGTCCCATCATCTCGGATCGATCGCCAATAGTGAATAAAGCGCGTTGCTTATAGACAAAGCCTAAGTTCAGGTAATTGTGGCTATTGTGGGTTTTCTACTTGAGTTTTAATCGTTTGCCAAACAGATAATACTCCATCCATCCATCCCTGTGCAAAGCTAATCCGGCTAGCGGGATCTACTTCTAGTAAGTAAGCAAAATCTGCATCCAATTGACGTGCTGGTTCGGGACAGTCTTTTTGATCCAAGTAAGAAAATAGGTAGTCGAGCACATCTTCATCGAGGGCAGTTGCGAGAGACTGAACTCGTTCAAAATGGCGAAAATCTTTGTAGGACAACTTAGCAGTGGAGCGAATGCCTAATTCAAATCCTTCTTGACGAACTTTGTTGAGGAGGACTTTCTTTTCAGTTTGAAGGCGTTGGACTAAATTTTCGTCTTCGGCGACTTGGGTTTTGATTTCTTCGATTGTAATAGCCATCTCTAATGCCTCCTGGCAAAGGGCGGAAATATTGAAGCGTTGCTTGACGGGTTGAAGTCGGGCAAACAGTGACTCTGGAACTGCAATCGTAACTCTTTGACTCACAACTCCCTCCCGCTTTGCTGTGTACTCTTATACAGTATCAGAGTTAATTGCATAATTGCTGCCAATTAAATAATTTGTTACATAACATACAGTTTCGCCAAGGAAAGTATGCAACAGGGTGTACGAGCATTGGGGAGTTTGACTAAATAGCCAAAGAACATTCTCTGGTGTCCCCAGTTTTCTCCAATGACGCGCTAAAATCCCAAAGGAAGCGATCGCAAAAATCACAAATTAAGGAAACTCCCCATGTTTCTCGACGAACTAACCCCCGTTTTTAAAGAAATAATCCAAAATCCTGTTTCCTTTATGGGTGGATTTCTTTCTGGTATTCTTCGCCTCAGCTTGAATGACGACCCTGTGAAAAGCTGGTTAGATCAACAATCAGGTGTCACTACTCCTACTTCTAGCACCACCGAAGGTAACAACGGCAGAAGTAGTGGGCCACAATCAATTTCGATCGAATAACGCACACAGATACCCAACTTCTTCAACAAGTTGGGTATCTGGTTAGCAAAAAACTGGGTCTACTCAAAATTGGGTAGACCTTTTTGTTTAAAAAATAATACCTAAGACCTATTGCTTGATAAGTGTTTATGCTTTATCCACAAATAGCATTTCTGTAGTTCGTCTAAAGTTAGAGGCTCTATGAAAAAAGCCTCTTTAAGATTATTAATAGGAGACGCTTGGGCATGAATAACAGGAGCAACATCTGAAAAACTGCCCCACTTAAACAGCGACTTTTGTAGAGAGGAGGAAGATTAATGACGGAAGCTAGTGAGCCTCTAGCTCAGGAACGTGCCCTAGACCGGGATTGTACCACACTATCCCGTCACGTTTTGCAGCAATTACAAAGTTTCTCAGCAGATGCACAAGACTTGAGTGCTTTGATGAATCGTATTGCTTTGGCGGGGAAATTAATTGCTCGCCGGATGAGTAGAGCAGGTTTAATGGAAAATGTCCTGGGATTTACTGGGGAGGTAAATGTACAGGGAGAATCTGTCAAAAAGATGGATATCTATGCTAATGAGGTTTTTATCTCGGTGTTTAAGCAAAGTGGATTAGTTTGTCGCTTGGCTTCCGAGGAAATGGAAAAACCCTATTACATCCCAGAAAATTGTCCAATTGGACGTTATACTTTGCTCTACGATCCGATCGATGGTTCCTCCAACATTGATATCAATATTAATGTTGGTTCTATCTTTTCGATTCGCCAACAAGAAGGCATTGATGAAGATGGTTCTGCCTTGGATTTGTTACAAAATGGACACAAACAAATTGCCGCTGGGTATATACTTTATGGCCCTAGCACGATGTTGGTTTATTCGATCGGCAAAGGTGTTCATTCCTTCACACTAGATCCAAGTTTAGGTGAGTTTATTCTTTCTAATGAAAACATTCAAATCCCTGAACATGGGCCGATTTATAGTGTGAATGAAGGTAACTTTTGGCAGTGGGAAGAATCGATTCGGAATTATACCCGTTATGTGCATCGTCATGAAGGTTATACTGCCCGTTATGGTGGGGCATTAGTGGGAGATTTCCACCGCATTTTGTTCCAGGGAGGGGTATTTTTATATCCCGGTACGCAGAAGAAACCAGAAGGCAAATTGCGGTTGCTTTATGAAGCAGCACCTTTAGCATTTTTAGCCCAACAAGCTGGTGGTCGTGCTAGTACTGGAATGCAGGAAATTATGGATGTAGTGCCCAAGAAATTGCATGAGCGTGTGCCACTATTTATTGGCAGCAAAGAGGATGTAGCTTTGGTGGAATCTTTTATCACCGAAGGAGCTAGGGAAGGTAAGGAAAAAGCTTTAGCGTAGCGTGCCGTAGAATCGCCAGTTCATAAAAAATCGAATTTACACCACATAATTCACAAGTAAATAGTAGTAAAACAGGAAGATCATGCCAACGAATCATATTTTAGAAATTCAAGAATATGGTCAAAGTATCTGGATGGATAATTTGACTCGTGATTTAATTGAGTCCGGTGAACTCAAACGGATGATTGAAACTCGCGGGATTAAAGGAATTACTTCTAATCCAGCGATTTTTGAAAAAGCGATCGCAGGCAACAAAATTTACGATGCCGATATCGAAAAAGGTATCCGGGAAGGTTTAGAAACTTACAAGATTTACGAATCTCTGATTTTTGACGATATTCGTCACGCTTGCGATATCTTCCGTCCAATTTACGAAGCATCAAACGGATTAGATGGTTACATCAGTATTGAAGTACCACCAACCATTGCTCACGACACCGAAGCCACCATTAACGAAGCCCGCCGTTACTATCAAGAAATTGGTCGGGAAAACGTGATGATTAAAATTCCTGGTACTAGCGCCGGACTACCAGCAGTTGAGCAAGTAATTGCCGATGGAATTAATGTGAATGTGACGCTGTTATTCTCAGTAGACAGTTACATCAATTCAGCTTGGGCGTACATTTCAGGTTTGGAAAAACGGGCAGCTGAAGGCAAAGATATTAGTAAGATTGCTTCAGTGGCTAGCTTCTTCCTCAGTCGGATTGATTCTAACATTGACAGCCGGATTGATAACAAGTTAAAGGCGGGTGTGGAGAGCATCAATGTGGAAGCAAAATTGCGTGATGTGAAAGGGAAAGTTGCTATTGCTAATGCCAAGATTGCATACCAAAAGTATAAAGAGATAATTGAGAGCGATCGCTGGAAAGCATTAGCCGAAAAAGGAGCAAAAGTCCAAAGACTTCTCTGGGCTTCCACTAGCACCAAAGATCCCAGTTACAGCGATGTCATGTACGTTGACGAATTGATTGGCCCAGATACAGTTAACACTTTACCACCGAACACAATTGAAGCTTGCGCCGATCACTGTGATGCTGCTAATCGCGTCGAAGCTGATGTAGACCAAGCTTATAACTTGATCGAAAGTCTCAAAGATCCAGACATTGACATTGACATCAATCAAGTTATGGATGAATTACTCACCGAAGGGATTGAAAAATTTGTCCAACCTTTCCAATCATTAATGGATTCTTTAGAAACCAAGGTAAAACAACTGGAGCCAGTGTAAATTAAGGCTATCGTTGCTGCATATCCCCCTGTGTAGGGTAGAGACGTTGTATACAACGTCTCT
>JBAVZX010000100.1:0-2664 GCA_049589015.1 Phormidium sp.
CTACAATTGTTCCTAGTGTTCCTTTTTGTATAAGACGCTTGCCAAAGTTTGCGTTAATCTCTACCAATGTTCTGATTTGATCGTAAATTTTTGCTTTCATCTTTTTTGTTATACTCTGCAATATGGAAATTTACGGGTACTATAAGCTACGCTAGGTTATGAGATATGCTGAGGTAGAGTAGAGTAGATGGTGCGAACACACCTCGGTATGCCTAATTTAGTACTAAAATTATTCCCAAAAATGAAATCAAAGACTCAAATCAACATTCAAGTAATTGATGAAAAATCACCTCATTTGCAAACGGTCATATCACTGGGAGATGCTAACAAAGCAACCCTTGGTTTTTTTCCTGAAGGAGCTTTTATTAGGCACGCAGCACTTCGCCAAATTATTGTATCGCTCGATTCTCAACTAGGGTGCATTGCCTATCTTTTATACCGACAGTCCTATGATCGTATAACAATTGTTCATTTGTGCGTCGATGCTGCATACCGAGGGAAAGGTGTAGCCAGAGAACTAGTAAATTACTTAAGAAAAATAACTCAAGAGTATAGTGGTATTGGCCTTACTTGCCGCCGTGATTATGAAATTAGTAAGATGTGGCCAAAGTTAGGGTTTGTTTTCCAGTATGATAAACCAGCCAAAGAACGTGGTAAACAGCTGGCATATTGGTGGTTACAGAATAAACAGCTACCTTTGATATATACAGCTAATCAACAACTTCTTGAATCTAAACTAGGCGCAGTTATTGATAGCAATGTTTTTTTTAAAATTTGTGATCTGGAAAATAAAGATAATCAAGAATCTAAGGCTTTATTAGCAGATTGGTTACAATCTGAAATCGCTTTATATATAAGTGATGAAATTTTTAATCAAATAAACAACATTCGGCAAAATGATGAGAGAAAGCGTAAGCAGCAATTGGCAAAAGAGTTTAACTGCTTACAATCCATGAACGATGATTTTTATGTTTTTTTGTCAAAGTTGGAAATTTTATTAAACAATGCTAATCTGTTCCTAGATGAATATAATCGCCGTCATTTAGCTAGAACCTTAGCTTCGGAAATTCAATTTTTTATCACTTTAAACATTGATTTGTTAAATTTAGCAGATGAAATATATAAGGAGTTTAGAATTTCTGTTCTTACTCCTACTGAACTAATTATTCAATTAGAATATATTCGCAGAAAGCCTGACTATCAACCTATTCGTTTAGCAGGTACTTCTTTACAACAAAACCCTATTATTAAAGGAGAAGAAAATATTCTAAATGACTATTTTCAGGCTTCAGATAAAGGTGAAACAAAGTCAAAATTTCAGCAAAAATTACGTCGTTTTATAGCAGAGCCGGATAAGTTTGAGTGTTTGGTTGTCGTGGACAGAGAAAAGCATCCGCTTGCCTTAATTGTTTATGATCGACACAAAAAATATGAGCTAGAAATTCCTATGCTCCGCGTATCCAATAATTCTCTAGCAGCAACTCTTGCACACCATTTGATTTTCCAGGCAGCATCAATTTCAGCTAAAGAACAGCGTCAATTTACTATAATTAGCGATCCTTACTTAGGAAAGAATGTTACTACAGCAATTCAAGAGGATGCTTTTGTTAGAGTAGAAAATGGATTCTTAAGAACAAACCTAGCCTTTTGCGAAACTGCATCTCAATTATCATCACGTATCATTAATTTAGCTAATCAAATGGGCAAAGAGTATAATTTTTTAATTAAAATAGCTGACATACTTAACAATCAAGATTCAATTGCTAATATTCAGACTATGGCACAAATAGAGCGTAATTTATGGCCAGTAAAAATTGTTGATGCTGACATCCCTATATTCATAATTCCTATAGAACCTCGTTGGGCAAAAGACTTATTCGATTATAAATTAGCACTTCAATGGCTAACTGGGGCTAAGACTGAACTAGCTCTTAATCGTGAAGCTGTATATTATTGTTCAGGGCCTTATTTGAGAGGTTTAAAGGCTCCCGGAAGAATTCTTTGGTATGTTAGTAAGGATAAGAGTAAAGATCCGGGTTATCATGACGTTAAAAGTATCCGAGCTTGTTCCAGTTTAGATGAAATTGTCACAGGCAAACCAGAAGATTTATTTAGACAGTTTAGAAAATTCGGCGTATATAAAAGGGAAAATATTTTAAAGTTAGCTAAAAATGATATTAATAATGATATAATAGCAATTAGATTTAGCAATACCGAAGTGTTTTTAAACCCTATTGATTTGCAGGAAGTTCAAAAAATATTAGGAAATAAAACAACAATTACTTCACGCTTTAAAATAACAAAAGACTCCTTTGTTAAACTATATACTATGGGGAGTCAAAGTTAAAATAAAGGTAGTCATGATGCAAGTTAATATACTATTATTGTCGATCCGACCTGAATACGCTAAAAAAATTATTGATGGTACAAAAACTGTTGAATTGCGTAGAGTTCGTACTCGATTAAAGGCTGGTGATCGTATTTTATTATATATTTCATCTCCTGAAAAAGCTTTAGTAGGTTCATGTGAAGTAGAGCAAGTTATCCAATTTGAAAATTTACCGAAAGAACTGAATAAATTTTGGAATGAAGTTAAAAATAATGCAGGTATTGAACAACATAAATTTTATCGTTATTACCAAGGTGCATCCGTAGGTGTAGGTA
>JBAVZX010000101.1:0-1689 GCA_049589015.1 Phormidium sp.
CATGATCCTCAACAATATCTTTGACAAATCCACCGTCAATTTTTAAGTAATCTACAGGGAGATTTTTCAGATATGCAAAAGAGGACATTCCACTACCAAAATCGTCTAAGGCAAAACGGCAACCAAGTTGTTTTAATGAATGGATAAATTGCGTGGCTTTACTAAGATTGACGATCGCTACAGTTTCCGTAATTTCAAAACATACTGTTTCTGGGGGAATTCGATGTAAGATAAACTGTTCGTGTAAAAAATCAATAAACTGCTCGTCATTGATACTAGCTCCTGAAAGATTGATAGCGTATGAACAATTAGTATTTGATTGGGATAGATCTGGATTATTGCGGTAAAAAATACTTTGATTAGCAAAGAGTGTGCTAATTACCCAGCGATCGATCGTGGGCATTAAGTTGTACCTTTCTGCTGCGGGAATAAAAGCCATTGGTGATACCAATTGACCTTTTTCATCAATCAGACGCAAGAGAACTTCGTAATGTTGGGATTTATTGCTAAAGGAATTAATGGGTACAATGCTTTGACAGTAGAGACGAAAACGATTTTCTTCCAATGCTTTATTAATCCGCGATACCCATTGCATTTGACCATGTTGTTGTAGTAATTCGCTATCATTTGCTTGGTAGACTTGAATGCGATCGCGTCCTCTATTTTTGGCGGTATAACAAGCCACATCAGCAGCACTCATTACATTAGCGACACTTTGATTACTGTCATCAATCGCAGTCAACCCAATACTAATCCCAACCGTGAAACTTTTGTCCTGCCAGACAAAACGGAACTTTTGAATATTTTTATGTAATTCTTTGGCGACAACTACGCCTTGGTCTAGGGGACATTGACGCAACAACAAGCCAAATTCATCTCCCTCTAAACGTGCCAATGTGTCTGCTACACGGATTCTAGATTGCAATAAAGTAGTAATTTGACGTAGCAATTCATCACCCGCAACATGACCACAAGTATCATTAATTATTTTGAACTGATCGATATCTAAATAACAAAGTGTGTGCTGTTGTTTTTCTAGCTTTGCAGTTAATAATGCCTCTTCTAACTGTCGCTCAAATTCATAACGATTCACTAGTCCTGTTAAAGTATCATGACTAGCTTGCCAAGATAACTGATCTGTCAGTTGACTTTCTAAAGTAACTTGCGCTTTCTCTTTTTCTTCTAAAAGTGCTTGTTGACTTGATTCCAAAGCTAACATTGTTAATTGATGGATTTGCAGTTCTGCTAATAGTAGCTGCGGCATATCTAGTAATTTATAAATTAGCTGATTTTTTTGCTTAATTTTTACTACTATTGGCTCATCAAGGCATTCTTTATGGCGCTTTAAAGCTTTCTTTGCTGCTGTGATGATTGAAGTTTTATGGGAAATAATTAAAGCTTTATTTTCCCCATATTTATAAAAAATATGTATGGGTTTTTTGGAAAACAACTCTATACTGTAAGGACGGTTTATGCACTGAAAAAATTTTGCTCGCGAAATCATTCCCACAAATTCATTTTCCTTGATTACAAGTACCCCTGGTAACAAGGGATTTTTGGCGAAAATTTTGGCTAGTTTACATACTGAACATTCAACACCAATAGATGTCTCATAAAGCGTTAAATCTTGCAATTTAGAGCCAATACTTAGCGTTTTTTCGCCTAATTTAGGGAGAAATACTAGGTGAG
>JBAVZX010000102.1:0-1839 GCA_049589015.1 Phormidium sp.
GCGATCGCAGAGTACAACCCATAGCCATGATCCGCAGGTAAAGTCTGCCCTATAACTTCAAAACTTAACTCTACATAGGGTAAGCTGAAGTCTGATGAGTCAGCATTTTGTCTTTCAATTGCCAGCATTAATTCATTACTCCTATCTCGTTGTAAAGATTGTTCATTCCTTGGATCTCGCTTCTGACTAACCGTATCAACTCAGGCGGTTCTTTAACGATCGCTCCTTTTCCATAACCCAAAACCCAGCGTTTGAGGTCATTTAAACCTGTAACAACCATTCGTAAAGTCACCGAACCATCAAAGTGTTCTTCAATATGCTGTGTCGAATGCCAGCGTCTTTCTTTGATATAAGGTGCTGTTGGTTTATCAAACCAAATAGCAACATTAACTGGTTTTCCTTCTCCCACTTCAGCTTGGAAAATTTTGTCTAGATGCTCTTTGGCATTAAAGTTTGGATCGCGAGTAAACTTGGTTTTGAGTATCTGTAAAGTTTGAATGCGATCGACTCGGAACCAACGCATCGCTTGGCGTAGGTGACAAAACCCAATTAAATATGGATTAGTTCCGCGATAAACGTGGAGCAAATAAGGATCTACAACTCTTTCTGATTCTGTATTGCGGCTAGCTGTAAAATACTGCATTTTTACTTGTCGAGAAGTCCGGCAGGCTTCTACTAACTGACTCCATATTTCGGGGTTAAGATAAGTTGCTGCTCCTCCCCTAAACAAAATTTTTTCATCAGCAATTTGTTGTAAATCAACCCAGGTTTGCTCTGGTAGTCGTTCACTTAATCGAGCAATAGAAGAACGCAATTCTTTAGCGTAGGTTAAACCAGAGTATGCTTCTAGCATCCTGGCTCCTAATGTTAGTGCAAATAGTTCTCCTTGGGATAGAGAAATACTCGGTAATCTCCAGTCGGAATTTGTGTAATGAAAGCCTTGACGACGATTAAATTCTAGGGGAGCATTTAACCGATCGCGCAAAAATGCTATGTCACTACGAATTGTCCGCTCAGTAACCTCAGTCGCTTCCGCTAAACTTCCCGAAGTCTGTCGTCGTCCACTTCGCAACAGTTCATCTATTTGTAATAGTCTTTCTAAATGCCGGGACATAGCCTGTAAAAAATGTAACTAGCCACATCTTAAACAGATTACCCGGAAAAATCCTTTCCGTCTTTAAAAATATTGACTTTTAAATGTATAAATTTATTGATGTTAATCAATCTTTAGAAATTCGATTTTAGTGCTACCATAAAAAGTTATTTCAAGAATTGAGTTCATTAGTATAGGCTCTCCAACACTTATGGTGGAAGACCCTAATTTTGGGGACTGTTGACTGGGGACTGCGCCCCTTACAAATCAAGAATTTTCTGAATTAATCAGGTTTACTTATCACCATGAATACGGGAGAGTCCCTTATTTTTGGTTTCAATTATTTATTCTGTTGCTTTTTGTTGCCAAGCACTTGTAGAATTGACGGTAACTTTCTAAACCTTTGATGCTATTAGGTGTTGATCACTAGAATTGAGTACAAGCGGTTATCTGGAGACAGTTTCAGCGATCGCTATTCCTAAACCTTAGATGCCATCAGGCGTTGATCACAGCATTTACACAGATGAATTTAACGCTCTTAATTCATTCCTAAACCTTAGATGCCATCAGGCGTTGATCGCGATAATTACGATCCGTTAGATGCCGTTAAAAAATCAATAGATAGCCTTACCGGAAAGTTCGCTCATGTGGATTACATTGTTGAGTTGCCACCTCGGTCATTGAGGGAATTTAGCTGGTGGGTTTGTCGCCACATGGAAAACGCTGAAGTTCTGGAACCAGATTTT
>JBAVZX010000103.1:0-15769 GCA_049589015.1 Phormidium sp.
AGCTCATAAAGCGATGAATTATGTCAAACAACAAGGAGGAAATAGTTATGCGTTTTATCAACCAACTCTAAAGGTTACAAGTGGCGATCGCTTAAATTTAGAAACCAGTTTAAGCTATGCTTTAGAACGAAAAGAATTTGAAATATATTATCAACCAAAAGTTAGTCTGAAAACTGGTAAAATAGTTGGTGCAGAAGCACTCTTAAGGTGGTTTCATTCCGAACAAGGAGTGATTTCACCTCTGAAATTTATTCCCATAGCTGAAGAAACCAACTTAATTATTCCTCTGGGTGAATGGGTTTTAAAAACCGCTTGCCAGCAAACAAAATCATGGAAAAAGTTAGGTTTCCCAGAGTTACAAATAGCCGTCAATATATCAGGTCGCCAGTTCAATCACAGTAGCTTTTATTCTCAACTAGTTCAAATATTAGATGAAACTGACTTCCCTGCCGAATATTTGGAGTTAGAGTTGACAGAAACAGTATTGATGGAAAATTTGGAAATTTGTAATCAGAGATTAACTGATTTTAAAGAGTTAGGTGTGCAAATTGCGATCGATGACTTCGGCACAGGCTATTCTTCTTTAAGCTATCTGCAACAGTTCTCCTTTGATACTTTAAAAATTGACAAATCTTTTATTGGTCAATTAAACAAGAATCCCAAAGCTCAAACTATTACTAACTCTATTATCCAAATGGGACACCAACTCAACTTAAACTTAGTAGCAGAAGGAGTAGAAACTAAATCCGAATTAGATTTTTTATGTCAAACTAATTGCGATGCAATCCAAGGATTTTTCTTTAGCCAACCTCTCAGTGTTAAGGACTTTACCATTTTGTTAAAGTCGAAAAAAACCTTAAGCTTACCTCAAGATGTCAGAGAATAAAATATAGTTTAGCCTTGATTAAAAAAGAAAACTTAGTTTAAACAGGATGAATTAACCATGACCAAGATTTTAATTATTGAAGACGAAGAAGGAATCAGAGAAAATATGTTAGAACTCCTAAACGGAGAAAATTTTGAAGCCATTGCTGTAGAAAATGGTTCTAAAGGCGTACAACTAGCTAAGGAAAAACACCCCGATTTAATTATTTGTGATATATCCATGCCAGAATTAGATGGCTACGGTGTTTTACAAGCATTGAGAAGTGAACCAACTACAGCAATGATTCCCTTCATTTTCCTCACAGCTTTAGCCGACAAAGCTAATAATCGCAAAGGGATGGAACTAGGTGCAGATGACTATATTACTAAGCCTTGTAGACCTGTTGAATTGCTAAATGCGATCGACACTCGCCTCAAAAAACAAGCAGCTATTAATCAGCAACAAGCCCAAAAACTAGAAGAATTACGTAGTAGCATTACCTTCTCCTTACCTCACGAACTCAGAACACCCCTAAATGGAATTTTAGGCTTTTCCGAACTTCTCTTAACCGAACTAGACACACTAGACCCAGAAGAAATTAAGGAGATGGTCGAGCAAATTCAAACATCAGGTAAACGCTTATATCGGCTAATTCAAAACTTTTTATTATATGCCGAATTAGAATTAATCGCGACTAATGCCGAACGGATCAAAGCATTAAGAACTTACCAGACAGATCGTGTTGATTCTTTAATTTCTGAACAAGCAACCCAACAAACAAAACAATTGCAAAGGGAAGCTGATTTACACTTGCAGCTAGAAGATGCTCAACTAAATATTTCTCCCACACGCTTGAAAAAAGTCGTGGAAGAATTAGTAGATAACGCTGGCAAATTCTCAGTTCCGGGAACCCCAATTCAGATCGTCAGTCAGGTAAAAAACAACTCATTTATTTTATCTATAACTGACAAAGGTAGAGGAATGAAACCCGAACAAATTGAAAATTTGGGTGCTTATATGCAGTTTGAACGCAAACTTTACGAACAACAAGGATCGGGATTAGGTTTAGTAATAGCTAAACGAATAATTGAACTACACGGAGGAAGTTTAACTATCGAAAGTATTCCCGATCGACACACCACAGTTCAAATTACCCTCCCCACTAGCTAATTCCGCTAATTAAGTTCGTAGTGACAACTTCAGTCGTAAAGTTCGTAGTGACAACTTCAGTCGTAAAGTTCGTAGTGACGACTTCAGTCGTAAAGTTCGTAGTAGCGACTTTAGTCGTTTCCTTTTCACACAGCAGGACTAAAGTCCTCACAACGAACTAGAGAAATGATGTAACAGTACAGAATTTAAAAACTGAGTCAAAGTAAACGCATCCACACCTAATTCTGTCCTTTCCTTCGCCGCTAAAATACCAGCTTGCGCGTGCCACCAAGCCGCAATTACCACCCTTTCAACCAGAGAATTAATATTAGCAGCAACCCCTTGTGCCAACAATCCACCAATCAACCCAGTTAACACATCTCCACTACCACCACGCGCCAAAGCTGGTGTACTTTCTGGAACAATCCAAACCTTACCCGCAGGATTTGCGATCGCAGTTCTAGCTCCTTTCAATAATACAATAGCTTGCGTCAATTCCGCTGCTTTTTTCACCGCTTCAACTCGATTTTGTTGCACATTTTCAATGTCAGGAAACAACCTTTTAAATTCCCCAGAATGAGGAGTTAAAACAGTTATTTCTTGGCGGTTTTTCAAAGTAGAAATAGTTCCCAATTGTGCTAAAATATTTAAACCATCTGCATCTAAAATTAAAGGTTTATTGTTAGCTAATAACCTTTCTACAATTGTAGTTACTTCCGTAGTGATACCGGGGCCACAGGCGATCGCATCATACCCCCCCAAATCCACCCCATCTGGTAAACTAGCGATCGCCCCATTTTCCGTTTCCTCACAACCAATAATTAACGCTTCCGGCAAATGGGAAACCAACAAAGGTTTTAAAGACTCAGGAACAGCAATAGAAAGCATTCCTACACCACTTCCCCTCGCACCTAAACCAGTTAAAATTGCCCCCCCAGCATACTTCCGCGAACCACAAATTAACAATAAATGTCCTTGTTTATACTTATGCGTAACTGCCGGACGAAGTAGCGGCAAATGTTGCTTAATAAACGCTGTTGTTACTCGCTGAATTAGCGGAGTTTCCCCCAAAATTTCCGTAATATCTGCCAACGGAATATCAAAATCAATTAACTCCGCCTTCCCCACATATTCTAAAGCTTGATCCTGCAATAATCCCAACTTCCATAAACCCAAACAAAGAGTATAATTAGCCCTAATTGCTGTGCCTAAAACCTCTCCCGTATCCGTATGTAAACCCGAAGGTAAATCGATACTAACAACAGTTTTAGACCATTCATTTAACTGATTAATTTTTGCTGCCAGATCATCTTTAATTTCCCTTTCCAACCCAAACCCAAATAACCCATCAATAATTAGATCGCAATCTTGTAAATCAGCAAGTTCATTTACATAAGAAATCCCTAAACTTTGAGCATATAAATCATGTTGCGCCGTCAACTCTTTTAACTTAGGAAAAACCCGATAAATCTTAACTTGATAACCACAAAAATGCAACTCTCGCGCCACAACTAGCGCATCTCCACCATTATGACCTGGGCCGACTAAAACACCAACTTTTCCCGAAAAAGAAGAAGTAGGAAAAAGTGACTTAATTCTTTGAGAAATTAACCCAGCCACTTTTTCCATTAAAGCCGCAACAGGCATTCCTGCCGCAAAAATGCGCCCTTCAATTTCCCGCATTTCGGCAGATGTAACAGCAATTTGCTGAATCTTTTCCCACCTGTTCATTGGCTTCAATTTTTAGATTTTTTACTGTGAATTGCTATTATCGAATTATGGCATTCATCACTCCATAATCTCGCAAATAACCTTCCCATTGTTGCGCCGCTTGTAAATTATTGAAAGGCCCAATTATCAATTGAGATTGATTAGCATTAGCTTCAATGAGAACTTCTTTGTCCTTGCCCAAATCTATCGCCATTTGCCGCACTTGCGCTTCAATAGCAGCCAATTCATCTTCACCTATGGGAATTACCAACTTATAGGAAGTTTCAGGTGCAGAAGTAATTGCAGTTTCTTGGGTTTCAACTGGAGTAAAGCGATCGACATTATTTGATATTTCTGATTCTAATTCCACTCCCGCAAAACGATTCTGATTACTTGATATTTCTGGTTCTATACCTCTAAATGAATTAACTTCAAGCAGCCTAGCATTTAAACCCCTAATCTCCAATTCATCAATCAGATTTTGTGCTTCCACAGGACTTTGCACTTCTACCAAAATCACAGTTTGTCCATTTATTCGCTCCAACCTAGCATCTGGTTCTACCGATCGCACCCGATTTAAAAGTCTAGCTCTATTCTGCCTACGTCCAATGTTCACAACAACAATATAGGCGCTATCTGCTGGATACCCAACACGCGGAGGCAAACCCCGACTGGACCTTAGCACCTCCATTTCGACAGGAATACCTTTGTTCTGTAATTCTCTAACAGCACGGCGAGCGGTACGCAAATCACTTTCCGTAACTATAATTATTGGTCTTCGTCGGGAAATAGATGTTCGGTAAGCAGATGGTGTTACTTCTTGCCGGACAAGTCGTAAAAGCTCGTCACTATAAGTAGGTACATACACTCGATAAAATTGACCATAAAATTCGCCTGGAAATTGTGCCAATTCAACAGTATTAGCACCAACTTGAGCAACCACACAGCATTCCTCAGAATATCTCACTGTATGCCTTGCCTCAGCTTTACCTGCGGTGACTACCGCCAAAAATCCCCCAATCAACAAAGGTAACAGAGACAGCAGCGCCGAAAAATTGCTCAATCTCAATTTACCAAATGACCAAAACTTACGTCTCCGATTTGCCTTCATACTAATTTTTACTCCTCTTGTTTTGCTTTCCCGCACCCTAGCCGTAAACTTAGTAATTAATCTAACTCAGAAGATATAACATTTATTCCTAACTATAATATTTATGAATAAATTTGTTAAATTACACCTTTCAACTAACAACCAAACTTAATTAATGCCAATTTACCACTCCCCTCTGCCCCAGGGCCCCTCTGCCCCCCCTGAAATCCGTAATAGAAAGATTTTTGTTTGAATGTTACCTTAGAGTAAGCCCCGAAAAAATTGGGCAAAGTTTTAGTATGCTTATGAACAAAGTAGTAGTTGGCCTCTCCGGTGGTGTAGATAGTTCTGTTGCAGCAGCCCTGCTTCATAATCAAGGATATGAAGTAGCAGGGTTGACCCTGTGGTTAATGAAAGGCAAGGGTCAATGTTGTTCTGAGGGGATGGTCGATGCTGCTTTCATTTGCGAACAGCTAGGCATTCCTCACCATATTGTCGATAGTCGCGAAGTTTTCCAAGCCTATATTGTTGATTATTTGGTAACAGGATACAGCGAAGGGATTACCCCATTACCCTGTTCTCAGTGCAACAAAGCGGTAAAATTTGGCCCGATGCTGCAATATGCTCAAGAAAAATTGGGCATTAATAAAATTGCCACAGGTCACTATGCCAGAATTACTTACGATGAAAAAACCGATCGCTATCAGTTGCGACGGGCAGTTGATTTAAACAAAGATCAATCATACTTTTTGTATGACCTACCCCAAGAATTGTTAGCAGCTGTTATTTTTCCTTTGGGTGACAAACTGAAGACAGAAACCAGAAAAATTGCGGCAGAATATAATTTAAAAACTGCTAGTAAGCCGGAAAGTATGGATTTATGCTTGGTAGAAAGCAATGGTTCCATGCGGGCGTTTTTGGATAAGTACATTACACCCCAAAAAGGAGAAATTGTTGACGAATCTGGCAAAGTTTTAGGACAGCATGATGGCGTACATCACTATACAATTGGACAGCGCCGAGGTTTAGGAATTGCAGCGCCAGAACCTTTGTATGTTATCGGTTTGGATGCTGGGCGAAATCGGGTAATTGTCGGTACTCGTAATAGTGCTCACCATACAGAATGCACTGTACAAAGAGTTAATTGGGTTTCTATTGCTGAACCAGCTGCACCTATTCGCGCCGAAGTACAAATTCGTTACCGTTCTTCTGCAACTCCAGTAACAGTAATTCCCCTGGAAAATTCCCGTGTCAAATTAGTTTTTGATGAGCCTCAATTTAGCATTACTCCCGGACAAGCTGCGGTTTGGTACGACGGAGATATGGTGTTAGGTGGGGGAGTTATTGAGAAGGGTGTTGGGGAATAGTGATTAGACCTCTCCAATAACTCTTGTAGGGTAGGCATCCTGCCTGCCTTTGAGTTGTAGGGTGCGTCAGACCATAAATCTAATCGACAACATCAGGGTTTTAGCTTCTGACGCACCCTACTAATTATGCTAGTTTTGTAAGTCCTATTTAAGTTTGATTTTCTAACCAAGGTACTAAGTCATCTAAACTGGAAAAGTCTATTTGGGCATCGATTAAGGCTTCTAATTGGGGAATTGATAGACTGCGAATTTTTTCTTCTAGTTCAGGGGCTATTTCTCCGAAGCGTCGTGTTAGGATGCGGAGAAGTGCGATCGCTTCCCCTCGCTGTAATCCTCTTTGTAATCCTCGCTCCAGAATATCTTGGTAAATTACAGATTCTTGCATCAGTTCCTCCCGAAATAATCGCCTAATTAAGTTTTTTTCAAATCGCAAACCCGCCAGAATTTCAGCTGCCGCTGCTAGACTTTGCTTTTGTGCTGGCTCTTCTAGCATAGCGACTTGTTGGGCAACTTGTTCTAATAAGTTGGTTGGATTATTACTGCGGGTTAAAGCTGCTAAAGGTAATAAAGCTGGTTCAGATAAAAAAGGTGCAGGATCTTCTTCCCATAAGCGAATTATCCGATAACTATGTTGAGTATTCCGCCTCTCAAATCGATCGACAAAAACCTGTTCTGATGCAGTTTCTTTGAGAAAGATTACCACTTGTTCAATATCACAATTGTATTGTCCATACAACAACACCCAATATTTGAGCATCCGGTAAGGAAGGGGAGGCTCAGAATAAGGTAAAGTTTGGAATTCTAAGTGTAGAATTTGATTGTCCGTTTGCAATAAAATCAAAGCATCAGAACGGATTGGTTCGGGAATAATTTCCGTTTTCAGGACGCGCACGTTAGTTGGATTAATATCCAGCAACCAACGGACAAAATTTGCGGCATAAGTTTCCGCTAGATATTTACAAAGGTTGTCGTATGCCATATTAGCGGTTATAGCAACTAACAAATTCTCTGATTACCCAACCCCACACTCTATATTTACCATTTTGAAAGCTGCCTACCTTAGCCCAGGTGCGACCTTTTTCGTCTTCAGCAAGTTGATCGATCTGGATTTGTCTGCCATTTCTTAAGGTATTTATAACTTTACCATTTGGGCGATCGCGAACATTTAGCGGAGTCCCAGTCGGATCGGTAACTTTACAAATAGTCTCAGCTTTTGTCGTTAGCGTAGAACTACACAGGCAAACTGTAATTGTTGCTAAAACCAGTACTATTCTTTTCATGAAACTCAACCTTTCTTTTAATTGATTTATTGAAGGTAAAAGTTAACTTTATCTTTACCAATTTTATAACAAAGAATGCTAACTTACGCCCAAATGTTTACAGAAATTAAATAGTTTAACCTCCCAAGTCTGAACTTTCATTTGAGTGAGAAAGAGACAAAAAATAAAATTATTAATTCCAGCTTTTTCCTAACAGAAAACAAAAACCATCAGCCGACTATACTTGTTCCAATGCCACTAATAAACCACATTGGTATAGAAAGCCGGAAAATTTTCCCCACCAGCAAGAAGTATCTCAATTGCTCAAAATATGAGCAATCCTTGGTAGGATCATTTATTGGAGCAACAATCGGAAAAGCTAAATTAATTATGATTCATACGACCGATGGCATAGCCCCTCACGGTGGTCATTTAATCAATCGCATTGCTACAGCACAGGAAAAAGCAGAATTCCTCACCCAAGCTGATGTTTTACCTCGCGTTCAACTCGACGAACGTAGCTACAGTGACCTAGTAATGATTGCCATTGGTGGTTTTAGTCCCCTGAATGGTTTCATGCAGCAAGCAGACTACGAACAAGTCGTTACTGATATGCGCTTGTTAAATGGATTACCTTGGTCAATTCCTGTTACCTTGTCGGTGACAGAAGCAGTGGCTGAACCTTTAAAAGAAGGAAATTGGGTACGTTTGGATGATCCGAACGGGCGGTTTGTCGGTGTATTGGAATTAACCCAAAAGTATCGCTACAACAAAGCCCATGAAGCGATTAATGTTTATCGCACTGATGATATTAAACACCCAGGCGTACAAGTTGTTTATAATCAAGGAGCGATTAATTTAGCTGGCCCAATTTGGTTATTAGAACGCGATGCCCATCCTCATTTCCCCAAGTACCAAATTGACCCAGCAGAATCTCGAAGATTGTTTAAAGAAAAAGGTTGGAAAACAATAGTAGGTTTCCAAACTCGTAACCCTATCCATCGCGCCCATGAGTATATTCAAAAATGTGCTTTGGAAATAGTTGATGGGTTATTCTTGCATCCTTTGGTGGGCGCGACTAAAGAAGATGATATTCCGGCTGATGTGCGGATGCGCTGTTATGAAATTATACTGGAACATTATTTCCCGAAAGACCGGGTGATTTTGGCAATTAACCCGTCTTCGATGCGTTATGCTGGGCCAAGGGAAGCAATTTTTCACGCCTTAGTTCGGAAAAACTATGGCTGTACTCACTTCATTGTGGGACGAGATCATGCTGGTGTGGGTGATTATTACGGCACTTATGATGCTCAGTATATCTTTGATGAGTTTGAGCCTGGGGAGTTGGGCATTGTGCCAATGAAGTTTGAACACGCTTTTTACTGCACTGTGACTCAAGGTATGGCAACGACGAAAACGAGTCCTAGTACGCCGGAACAGCGGGTTCACCTTTCAGGAACTAAAGTCCGGGAATTGCTGCGTCAGGGTGAACTTCCACCACCAGAATTTTCCCGTCCAGAGGTAGCAGCAGAATTGGCAAAGGCAATGCGAGTGCCAGTAGAAGCTTAATTGGTTGTTAGGTAATAGGTAGTGGGTAGTGGGTAGTGGGTACAATACTTTTTGGTTCAGGGATTGAATTTTTTCCCATTACTGAGATCTTGAACTCCGGGAGGTGGAACCTCCCAGATCTTCGTTCCCAGGTTGAACCTGGGAACGAGAAACAACGAGAAACAGAGGCTCTGCTCAGGAGTGCAAGATCTCAGATTACCAATTACCAACTACTAATTACTAAATAATGTCGTTGCGTGTAACAACTTAAATAATTAATAACGTATGAAGCGCAGGACTTTTTTCCAAAAATCTGGTATAGTGCTGGCTGCGTTGGGCTTGAGTCAGGCTGGATTGTCGTTGTTTAGCGATCGCTACTCGCAAGCTTTAGCACAGTCTAGTACTCGCAAGTTAGCTTTGCTAGTTGGGATTAACCAATATTTATTCGGTACACCACTAACAGGCTGTGTTACTGATGTGGAATTGCAACGGGAACTTTTAATTCACCGTTTCGGTTTTCATCCTAGCGATATTCTGACTATCACTGATCAACAAGCGACTCGGCAAAATATTGAAACTGCTTTTTTGGAACATCTCACCCAGCAGGTAAAACCAGGTGATGTGGTGGTTTTTCACTTTAGTGGTTATGGTAGCCGTTTCGGGAAAGCAACGGTACAGGAAAGCGAAAGTTTAGAGAAACCAAAAAACCCTTCTTCTTCTTCGGTAACTAATTTGTTATTGCCTGTGGATGGGATGATTCAAGTTAAAAACCAACCTGTGGTTAATGCCTTGACGGAAGATACTTTGTGGTTGTTGTTGCGATCGCTCCCCACTGACTTAGTAACTTCGGTGTTAGATACTAGTTATACTGACGGTGGGATTATCTTACAAGGCAATCTCCGCGTTAGGTCTAGACCACCAATTCTCAGTGGAGAAATTACGGCAGAAGAGTTGGCTTTGCAAGACCAACTTAAACAAAATTCCCAAATAATTAGTCCAAATCCTGGCATTGTTTTAGTCGCGGCTAAACCAGAACAAGTGGCGACAGAAGGGCAAATGGATGGCTTCAGTAGTGGATTTTTTACTTATGCTTTAACTCAGCACCTTTGGCAAGCTACTCCCGCTACTACTGTCCAAATTAGCTTAAATCGAGTTGCGGGAACTGTTGAACAATTAGTCGGAAATAAACAACAACCGCAACTTTATGGTCAAAGTAATCCTCAACAAATGTTACTCACTTATCATGTTTTATCTCAACAAATGGTAGGTGCTGATGGTGTAGTAATGGCGGTGGAAGAAAATGGAAAAACTGCCCAGTTGTGGTTGGCAGGATTACCAGCAAAAGTGCTGCAATATAGTATTAATTCTCTGTTTACTACCTTAACAACACCGAATTTGCTCAATCAATTTACGCCACCTTTGCAACTAGCTGTTCGTTCTCATGAAGGTTTAAAAGCTAAGGCGCGAGTTAATTCTCTTAATCCTAATGAAATTAGTAAATTGGAAGTCGGACAATTAGTCCAAGAAGCTGTGCGAGTGCTGCCTCATAATATTAATTTAACTGTGGCATTAGATGGTTGTTTGGCAAGAATTGAAAGGGTAGATGCTACTAGTGCTTTTTCCGCTATTCCTCATGTAACATCAATAGTGGCAGGGGAACAGTCTGCTGATTGTTTGTTCGGTCGAGTTTCTACTACTGAGTCAGTTTTGGCGCGTGCAGAGTCGGAGTCTGTTGGCGGAATATCTGCGCCATTACCTAAGACTAGCTATGGTTTATTTTCTCCCGGTTTGTCACCAATTCCTCATAGTTCTGGAGAAGCTGGAGAAGCAGTCAAAACAGCTGTTAATCGTTTGATCCCCAAATTACAAACTTTGTTAGCGGCGAAGTTGTTACGCTTAACAGCAAATGAGGGTTCTTCGCGGTTGGGAGTGCAAGCTATTTTAGAAACGATCGCACCTAACGAACAAGTCTTAATCCAGCGAAGTACGGTGAGAGCACCTTGGCCTACTCCTAAAGTTAGTGTATCATCAACCGCAGCCAAAGAAGGGATTGTTAAGTTACCAATTAGCAGTTCAATTCAGTACAGAATACATAATTATGGCGATGCTCCTATTTACTTTATTTTATTGGGAATAGATGCTAATGGTAGTCCGATCGCGCTATTTCCTGCTAGGTCTACAACTAATCTTAATGAATCAGGTAGCAACACTTTTGCTAATCAAGTAATTACTCCTGGTGAAACTATAATTGTTCCGGCAACTGATAGTCCTTTTAAATGGGTTGTGCCAGGGCCTCCCGGAGTGTTAGAAATCCAATTAATCTTCAGTCGTGCGCCTTTTTCCCAAACTTTAAAAACTTGGGAAGATGCCAAAATTTCTACTTTTGGTCGGTTAACTACTTTACCTAATCCTTTAGAAGTGGCAAAGGCAATTTTACAAGATTTACACCAAGCTAGTGGTAGTATGAATGAAGCGATCGCCACATCTCCAGATACCTGGGTTTTGGATGTGAATAATTGGGCAACTCTCAGCTTTATCTACCAAGTAGTTTAAAAAGATGAAAAATCATCTGTTTCTCATTAAATTAGCTGTTTTCGGAATGACGCTGTTTACAGTTGATGCTACTGCACAACCAACACCACAGCTAGTTCCGCTAACAGTTACTTCTCCCCAAATTATCGCCCAAAATTTATCCGATCAGGAACGTCGAGAATTACAAATATTGCGCCAAGAAAGGCAAAGTATTCAACGAGAAAGGGAAGTTCGCAATTTAATTCAAGCAGAGGTCGATCGCGCTTTTAATCGCACTACAACTTTAATCAATCTTCTCCTATTTGTACTCATTTTATTTCCCCTAATTGTGCCGCTGGTGCTTTGGTTTTTGCGTCGCAGTCTGATGAATCAATTAATTGGGGAAATTAAACAGGAATTACAAACCGAACTCACCAAGCAAACTGCTAGTTTTCAACAGGAAATCACCGAATTACAGGGAGAATATATTACTTATTTATCCCAATTACAAGCCTGGGCAAGTTCTCATCCCGATCTGGCAAGCAACGATGTTAATGAAACTTCAGAAAATCAGCAAGTTACTCATTCGGAAAAGGGTCATTTTATGACCGCCGAAACCCAAACTTTAATGGCGCAAGATCAATATGAAATCTCTAGCGTAACTCCAAACGATCAAACTGTAGCACCAGAATTAGATAATAACCAAACTCAAGTTTTGACTATTGAAGATTATTTAAACTTAGGTAATAGTTATTTGGCAAAAAGTCGCTATCAAGACGCTATTGAAGCTTACAATGCAGCTTTGAAAATTGAACGCAATCTGCCGGAAGTTAGATATCAAAATGCGAAAGCATACTCTTTAAGAGGTAGTATAAATCCCGCTATCGGTAATTTACAATGGGCGATCGATCTCGATCCCCAATACAAAGAAATTGCCCAAACTGACCCAGCTTTTAATTATATTCGCAATGATGAACAATTTCAACAATTAATTAATGATTGACCGAAAACTTCCATTCATTGTTTAAATAGGCTATGATAGAAAGTATAAAGTTTACATGAGGCATCCCATGAGCTACAGCAAAAAACAAGGGAAAACCCTCAAACTCAATGAAAAGCTTTGAAGTAAAAGTCCAAAGTGATCTCAGGTGAAGTTCCAGCCCATATTCCCCACGATCGGGGTTAATGGATTGACACTGCAAAGGCAGTTGGCTACACCATAAGATCAACAAAGACTTATCAATAAAAACGCAATTTAGCCTGATATATATCTATCAGAGTATCCTTTACCAAGACAACAGCAGCAATATGTTTTTCTAGTGACAGAAACTATCCTAGTTTCTTGTCGCACTAACACTTTTTGCCTTCACTGTTAAGGAATACAAGCTGTTCAAATCAAGTACTTACTCGACTTAATTTGAACAATATAGTTTCGCTAATTGCGATCGAGACAGCTTTAACTATCAGCAATCGAGTTTGACATTGATGCAATTATATTTTCTGTTCTAGGAAAATCGCATCAATCTGTCGCTGCTGAGTGATTCAAAATAATCCAAACTCTGGAGTTTACTTTTCTATGTCTCTTACTACCGAATCTGCTCAGTCTATCTTTCCTGATACTCAGGTTGCTACGGCTGTTCCAAAGACGATCGAACAATTCAACAAACTTACAGCCGAAGATCAACTGGCATTAATCTGGTTTGCCTTTACTGAAATGGGCAAAACCATTACTATTGCAGCGCCAGGAGCCGCCAATATGATCTTTGCTCAAGGCATTCTCAACCAAATTAAACCGATGTCTCCTGCGGATCAAACCCAAGTCATGTGCGATTTAGCAAATCATACAGACACACCAATTTGCCGATCCTATGGTTCCTTGAGCATGAATATCAAGCTCGGCTTCTGGAATCAGCTGGGAGAATGGATGGATCAGGGAATTGTCGCCCCCATTCCCAGTGGCTATCAGCTTTCTCCCGATGCCAGTGCAGTGTTAACATCCATCAAAAAAGCCGATTCAGGACAGCAAATCACTATCCTCCGCAATATAGTAGTGAACATGGGGTTTAACTCCAAAGATTTAGACCAACCTAAACAAGTTGCAGATCCTGTGGTTGTTCCTACTGAGATGGCAAATCGAACTCAAGCCAAAATTGAAGGTGTGAGCCATCCAACGATTTTAAGCTACATCAACAACATGAATGCCAACGATTTTGAAGCGGCGGTTAACCTCTTTGTGCCCAATGGTGCTCTACAACCCCCCTTCCAAAAAGCGATCGTTGGTCGTGAATCAATTCTTGCCTATATGCAAGAAGAATGCCAGGGACTTAAGCTGATGCCAGAAAGAGGCATTGTTGAGACAGCGGAAACAGATTACACCCCCGTCAAAGTGACAGGCAAAGTTCAAACTCCCTGGTTTGGTAGCAGCGTCGGTATGAACATTGCATGGCGGTTTTTGCTAGATTCTGAAGGTAAGATTTTCTTTGTGGCGATCGATCTATTAGCTTCCCCAAAAGAACTGTTGAACCTAGTACGCCGTTAGTAAATTAATTTCTGACCAACTGTGGCACTAGACCTTTGGACTGATATTCAATTTCTGGACTATCAAAGCAGGGGTCTAGGCTGTTAATCAACAACATTTTTAACCAGTTTTTTCCAAAAATAATTGAGGAATTGTTATGTCCAAGGAACAAAAAGGCAATAGAGAAACTAAAAAGCCAAAGGCAGTTTCTGATGGAACTAAAAAACAAAAGAAAGACCCCAAAAGACATGATGGGTAATAGGCTGTTACGCATTTAAATTACTTATTGAGGTTGCCGGGGAGCAGGGGAGAGGGTTAGAGCAATTTTTCCTGTTCCCAAATCATCAAATTTAAATGCAAAACAGCTTATTAAGCAATTCCGTTTTTTTGAATCTTTTAAATATAATCTGGGAGTTTGTATGTCTTCTTCCTTAAGTTCCGGTGTTCTCGTCACTATTATTGGTGAAGCTGTATTGCAAGATCAGCTAATACGTCTGCTCACAAAATTGGGTGTTTCCGGCTACACAATTATTCCAGCACAAGGCGCAGGTAGTCACGGAAGACGGATGGGTGATATGGCTGGCTATAACACCAATATTGAGATCAAAACTATCGTTGCCACAACGACTTCAGACCAATTGCTGTCAGACTTGGAGCCACTTCGGGCTAACCACGCTTTAATCGCTTTTCGGCAATCTGTAGATGGTTTGTTTGATTAGAATTAGCTTTACCTTTATTCAGCAGACCGTAGAGATGTTTCATGAAACGTCTCTACGGTCTGCTGAACATTGAAACAAGATTAAAACACAATCCGCGCCCCAAATTGTAAAGAATTAGTTGTGAAACTTCTTCCTTCCAGGCGATCGACACCACTCTCAAAATCTTGTCCACTAATACCAAGTAGTCGATATCCGATAAAAACATTAACATTATCAGTTACTTGGTAGCCAATTCCTGCTTTAAATTGATAAGCAAATGCTGTATTTGAACCGGAAAATCTTGGTGTATTAACCTCCACAATATCCTCTGCTGAGAACGTCGCCGCACCTAAACCTCCACCTATGTAAGGTCGAAATCTTTTGGTTAAAGGGATATCATAATAAGCATTCAGCATATAGGCAAAAGTTTGGAAATAACCGCCTATCCTCACAGAAGTTCCGTCATTAAATTCTCTTTCTTTAGCATCATTTCTAGCGTAAGTAAACTCTGCTTCGACGCGGATATCACGTAACTTATAACCTAAAGCTCCACTAACACTAAATCCAGTATCAGTTTTATATTCGCTTGAAACTACAGTAGAAGAAACAGTTTCAAAACCGTAACCAAACATCACTCCAGGGGTGATGGAAATATAAAATCCGCGATCGGGAATTATGGTTTGTTTGCTTGCTTGACTGAAAAATATTGGTTGATTTTGCGTATTAGGTAATGATTGTGTTTCTGTACCCGTTAAATCCTGAGCTTGCGTAGAATTAGCTGTTAATTCCTTAGCAGTAGCTTCTCTTCGGTTGACTTCTTTAACTTCAGTTGTTGTCTGCTTTCTCTCTAGAAAATATTCTGTCTTTGGCTTTTTATTAACAGTGAAATTCGTTATATCTATTAAGGGAAATGAGGAATTAACAGCATCTAAACTTTGAATATTAGCGCGATTTTCTTCTGCCAGAACTGCTGGTATTTTTATGAAGGTGGGAACCAGTAAAGAGGTAGCTATTCCCAGGCATAAGTGGTAGTAAAATTTCTGATTCAATTTAA
>JBAVZX010000104.1:0-6185 GCA_049589015.1 Phormidium sp.
GCATTGATATCATTTGATGCCAAATTTAAAGCGGAATTATGAGCAGCGATCGCATCGGTGTAAGATAGTTTTGCCGCATCGGTTTCACTCAGTTGAGTTTGTAATTCACCTAGACATCGCAGCGCCATCCCTTTATTGTTGAGAGCAGTGATATAATTTGGTGCCAGATTTAAAACCTTATCAAAAGCAGCAATCGCATCAGTGTAAGATAGTTTTGCCCCATCGGTTTGACTCAGTTGAGTTTGTAATTCCCCCAGTTTTCCTAGCGCATTCCCTTTATTGTTGAGAGTTGCTGTATCATCAGGAGTCAGACTTAATTCCCGATTATAAGCTGCGATCGCCTCCAAATATTCCTGTTGCGCCTCTGCGTATTGCGCCAACTGTGCAAAATAATCTCCTTCAGATTGGGAAATTCTGCCTAACCAAACATCATTTTTAATGCAAAAATCACTCCTGACTGACAAAAAACTGCGACATAACTGATAGTCACTTCGTTCTAAAGCAGCATCAAATTCCCTTTCCCATTCATCCACACCCCTTCGCCAATCCAAGCGGTTAGCATGATAAACTGCCTCTGGCAAAATTCCCGCTTCTCGGTAGTGTGTTTCTAAAACTTCATGCCCCTTGCAAGTTGTCGAATTTTCCCTTTCATAATCCAAACGTCGCAGCAAATCATGGATGCGAAACCAATTTTCACCCCGTTCTTTATCTTGCCAAACAAAAGAAAAACGTTTGAGAATCCGAAAGTTAGCAGCAGTCGCCTGAAAGTGACACTCCTCCCCCAATTTAAAATACAATTCATCATTAAAAGCACGACAAGCACTCAAACAGTGAACCGCCTCTCGCACTTCTTGATCGACATAACGCAATAGGCGATCAATTAATTCCCTAGTTCTATTTTCCAACTTAGGAATCACCGCAAAATCTGCCGCCTGTAAAGTAATTCCCCGCTTCCTTTCAACTAACACCACATCCGCACACAAACCTAAATAAAACGGATGCACTTGTAAATCTTTTTCCTCCGGGTTAATGCTGGCATATTTAATTAAAGCTGCCACCAAATCAGATTGAATAATCTCAGTTTTTCGCAGATAATCTTCAGCATCCCTAGCAGAAAGATGCCAAAGCAATTGAACATCTAAATATTGTTGCGGAATCGGAAATTTAGCAGCTTCCGTCCATTGTAATTTTTCTTTCGGGTGATCTCTTCCCGCAACTACCACCACAATTCCCAATTCTAGCGGCAACCTCCGCAACAAACGGCGAAACCATTCATCTCGATAGAAATACTGTTCTCCCTGTTCACTGCGTCTTTCTTGCCAAAACTTTTCATGGGTATCAAAAAACAGCACCAATCTAGGCGGTTTATCTTTCTCCGACATCGCCGCTGTTAAATCTTCCCCTAACAATTTCGGCAATTCAAAAATCAACTCAGTATCAACATCTTTAGAGCGAATTTCTTCTAACCGTTCTCCTGACAATTGCCGTTGTTTCCAATACAGAGCAATTTTTTTATCTATATCTTTAACAAAAAAGTCTAAACCTGCCTTAGCAAAAGTTCCAATAGAATTTTCTGTTACCAAATCAATCACTGGTGCAATCAATCCCGCAACTTCAGTCAATGGAAAAAGTCGCTTAATTTCTTCTGCTGATTTCCCATTTTTATGTAAATACCAAACACAAGCAAAGTCAAACAAGGGAAATTTAAACTTATATTCTGGCGCAGCTTCCGAAATATTCCGCCGCAACATTAACAACCCATAAAAGGGATCTTGCGGTTGCTTTTCCCCCCTCCCAGGCAATCCAAAATCATGCCAAACTGCGGGGATAGCAGTGCAGTTTTCTCCCACTTTGGCATTTTTAATAAATTCCGCCACCACCCGATCTTTTGGGTTAACTTTGAGTTGTTCCCAAGTCTTAGGAATAAATCGCTTACTACAAAAAGTCTGTAAAAATTTCAGCAATAATGATTTACCATTACCGCCATCACCATAAAAATATAAAATACTTTTGCGTGGCGGATCGTCGTTTAAATAACTAGCAAATAACCGTGTAAACTCATACCTATCTGTAAAAAGTTGCAATTGGCGGTTTTCCGTGAAACCCTCACTGCCTAAATCTTCATCATCAATACTCATGTTAAGATAACCTAATCTTAGAGTAACTTTTTTCACATTATAGCAAAAGCCAATACATAACAGATTTTCCTGGTATGTTGTTGCGCTTGGGCGTTAGATTTGGCGCTAACTGAGATCTTGCACCTGCGCTGTTAGCCCGCCCGGAAATCAATTTCCGGGCTAATAGCTCAAGTCCATTAAAATGGACTCAAAGATTTTACTGCCATAAATCTCGATCAATTTTGTTGAAATTACTAGTATTTCTTGAGAACTCAATCTCATCTTCTTTAGTCCAAGTTCCAGCCAAAAAATTAAGGTCATGGTAAGTTATAATCTGATTGTCTGACTCTTCTAAGTTACTTTCTGTAATGAATGTGATAATAACTGGAGTTTGCGAGGGAATATTTTCAGGAAATTCATTTAATTCGATTTTGCCATTTCGATAAATTCCCTTAATTGTTTTCAGCATAAATTTTCTCATAATTTAATTTTATATTATAGTAAATTTTCTTTTTAGTGGTCGATGAGTTGGAAGTGTGAAGAGAAGATACAACGATTGACAATAAAGTTTGGAGGAGCAGTTTGTGGAAAGTGCCAAACTAGAAATAGTAATTCGAGGAAATTTTAGGAGGTTAAGGTTATGAGTCCGTTATTACAACAGGTATTACAGGAAATAGATCAGCTGACAACCGAAGAACTATTAGAGGTGATTAGCCATTCAACGGAGCAATTGAAGCGTCAAACTGTTAAACCTAAAAAACGCAAGCTGAGTGAATTTCGCGGTATTGCGCCAAACTTACTAGAAGGGAGGGATGCTCAAGATTGGGTTAATGAGTTAAGGGGCGAATGGGAAGAACGGGAAAAGCGGATCTTTGAGGGTTTATGAAAATTGAATCTGCGCTAATGGGCATATCCCAAATTTATCTCGATACAGCCCCAGTAATTTATTATGTGCAGGGGGTAACACCGTTTTTTCCTGTCGTAGATGCCCTATTTAAAGAGATTGAAAGGGGGAGTCTGGAGGCGATCGCATCTCCAGTGACTTTAACAGAATGTTTGGTATTACCGATCCGAATCGGTGACTCTGCTTTAGAGCAAAATTTTGTGGATTTGCTCACGAATACGGAAGGGATCACCCTGGCTAATATTGATGTAGCAGTTGGACGACTTGCTGCTGATCTGGAAGCCAGATACAGATTGAAATTGCCAGATGCTTTTCAAATTGCCACAGCATTAACAGCTGGATGTCAGGCGTTTTTAACCAACGATGCCCAACTAAAGCGTGTTACTGAGGTAAATGTTTTAGTAGTCGATGAGTTGGAAGTGTGAAGAGAAAATACAACGGTTGATGGCAAAGTTGGAGGAGCAGTTTGCCGAAAGTGCCAGACTAGAAATAGCGATTCGAGAAAATCTTAGGAAGTTAAAGCTATGACGGTATCCACTGAAAAAAAAGTTTGGACAGATGCAGAATTTATGGCATTACCCAAGGATGGACATCGTTACGAATTGGTAAATGGTGAGGTTTTGGATATGGGCAATTCGGGGATGGAACATGGTTATGTGGCGTGCATTTTGACAATTGTATTAGGGGGATATATTCGGGCTAACAAACTTGGTGCTATTTGTGATTCCAGTACAGCATTTACCCTCAAAACAGGAAATAAACGTTCTCCTGATTTTTCCTTTATTGCAAAGAACCGCTTACAGGGGTTGACTCGTCCTCCTCGTGGTTATTTCCAAGGTTCTCCCGATCTGGCTGTGGAAATTCTTTCTCCTAGTAACACTATTGAAGAAATTCATAACAAAATAGTGGAATATTTCGAGAATGAAACCCGCTTAGTTTGGGTGATTCATCCTGATGAAAAATATATTTTGGTTTATCATTCTTCAGAACCCGATCGCTTTCTCCGCCCCCAAGATCATTTAGATGGCGAAGAAGTAGTACCAGGTTTTTCAATGGCGGTATCAGAACTGTTTGAAGAATGGGATTTTTAGAATATTTTTGAGGAATTGGGAATATGAAAACTTTACCGATCGATTTACCAAAGGCAGAAATTAATCAATTTTGTCAGCAATATCATATTCGCAAATTGTCTTTATTTGGTTCTGTTTTGCGTGATGATTTTACGAATGAAAGTGATATAGATGTATTGGTGGAGTTTGAATTAGGAAAAACCCCTGGTTTAGCTATTGTCAGGATGGAAGACGAATTAAGCGCTTTATTGGGAAGGGTTGTAGATTTAAGGACTCCAGCAGATTTAAGTCGTTATTTTCGCGATCGGGTTTTACAAGAGGCGATGGTAATTTATGAGCAAGGTTGATGATCTAACTCGCCTTAAACATATTCGAGATGCAGCTATGACAGCGATTAATTTCGTCAAAGATCGAACTCGTGAAGATTTAAATAATGAGCAAATGTTGTCTTTAGCTTTAGTGCGGTTAATTGAAATTATCGGGGAAGCAGCAAATAATGTTTCTCTTCCCTGTCAAACAAGTTATCCGCAAATTCCTTGGCGGGGAATTATCGGGATGAGAAACCGAATTGTTCATGCTTATTTTGATGTTGATCTCGATATAGTATGGCAGGTTGTTAAGAATGATTTACCTGAACTTCTCAAATGGGTTAATCAAGCTATTCAAGATTTGGAGTCAGCAGAATGAAGGATTTAGTTATTTTAAAAACCAGCTACTTTGTTTCCCTGGCTAGGAAGTACACTTTAAAGCGGGCGGCGGGAATCGAACCCGCATTATTAGCTTGGAAGGCTAAAGTTTTACCACTAAACTACGCCCGCATTGCGATTCACAACCGAAAAACTCAGTTTAGCGATCGCTCTAGCTAGGATAGCACAACTTTTAGCAACTAGACAATTAATTTTATCGAAAAGGTCAGAGAAGCTTCCGGGACAAGATAAGTTACCAAAAACTCTTTCCTAAGACTTATACCCCAGGTGTACTCAAAGGCGGTACTTTCGGCTATACAAGAGTAAGGGAAAACAAACCTGGAAAGAAAGTTTGCCACATCTAGTTTTTCCCTATTCCGATCGATCTTTCCCAATCCACTTTTGTCGAGATTAAATAGGCGATCGCCGATCGATTCTTCAGCAAGCTAGGTGAAAGAGTTGCCGCAAACAAACACGAACCACACTTCAACAACTTTTGACGAACGGGCGCTTTCCCTGCGGTGGCATTTAATACTGCTGATCGCAGGAGCTTTGCTTCCAGTAGTTTTGTTTGCAGTAGCGATCGTCTATAAACTCTCGCAGCAGGAACAGGCAACCTCAGAACGCCGCACCCTTCTAGCCGCCCGTAACCTAGCAGTAACAGTAGAACGGGAAATTGCCAGCACATCTCGAACACTTCAGGCGTTGGCAACATCCGAACAACTCGATCGAGGCGATCTCAAAACCTTTTATAGTCAACTGAACCGAGTCAGACAGACACAACCCATTTGGTTAACTGCGATCCTCCTATCACCTGACGGTCGCCAGCTTGTCAATAGCAAAAGACCCTTTGGTGAGCCGTTGCCCCTTGCGATCGATCTAGAAAGCGTGCGACGAGTAGCCCGAACGCGCCAGCCAGCAATCGGCAACCTCACTCGTGGAGAACAAGGAAATCTTGCCTTCCCAGTCCGCGTTCCCGTGATCCGTAACGGCAAATTGCGCTACATTCTCACTGCTGTAATTACGCCACAAGCACTAGCCAGCGTCGTCGAAGAACAATCTCCCGTAGATGGAGAATGGACTCGGGTAGTGGTTAACCATCGGGGTGTGGTGGTGGTTCGCACTCGGAATCCTGAACTGTTTGTCGGAAAGCGAGGAACACCATCTTTCCTGAAACAGACTGGAGAGACTACGGAGGGAGTATACAGGGACACGACGCTGGAAGGAGAGCAGGTATACGTTGCTTTCAGTCGCATCGAGAAATGGGGCTGGACGGTTGCCGTTACTGTCCCGGTTACAGTTATTCAAGGGCCTTCGCAAAGAGCGATGTGGCTGGTGATTGGGTCTGGTTTGATATTGTTATTCATTAGTGGTACGGGTGCGATCGTCCTAGCACGACAAATTTCTC
>JBAVZX010000105.1:0-3137 GCA_049589015.1 Phormidium sp.
TGTATTTCTTGTTCTTTCCGTTCAATTTTCCAAGCTGGTTCTTTTGCTGCTTGCAATGATGTTGCAAATTCTGGAAAAAGTTGGGCTTCCGATTCTTGAATTTCACGACTGGCGCGATAAAAAAGAATTGGTAAATCGTATAGGCAAAGAATGTCTCGCTGTTTAGCTGCTTGAAAAGTTGCTGCTGCGCCGTCTTCGTAAGCATAAATAGCCTGAATTCCTTGAAGATGGTGTTTAGAAACTTGGCGATCGAGTGAAGCATAAATCCAATCAACTAAGCTTTGAGAACTAAAACCAAGGTGACGACTGAGGTGAGTTTTTGCTAAAGCAATTCTCACAATTTCTTTCCCCGGATATATGCGAATAACAGCGCCTTTTGGGGGAATCCATGTGCGTCTTCCTAGTTCAGAAATAATTTTATTTCTAATGGGTTTGGGTAATAAATTTAAGTAAGGTAAAGTTGTTTTTTCGGGATTATAAGCAATGGTTGTGATGATTTCATGTAAGAGATTTGCTTCTGCAAAGGCGATCGCTGCATTACGAGCAAAAGGATTACCCGTCGGATGTACCAGTGAGATCCTGAAATTCGGCATTTTCTTGCAAAATTTGTTGTTGTCGATAAAGGTTTTCTCTGTGTTCTAACCAAGGTAATAAAAATATAAAACCTGTGAGAAACCAGTAGTAAACTGAAAATGTATGGTGAAAGACAAGTTGACCATTGAGCCAAGATAATTGAATGAGAAAAGCTGCTAGTGCTAATTGACGGAGTAAAGGTCTTCTAAGTTTCCAGAAAACTATTAAGAGCGACCCTAAAATTATGATTCTTAGGCTATACCAAAGAAAAAAACCAATAGGTCCTATTTCCAAAATCACTCTTCCCATTTCTGATTCATAACCTATAGGAATAATTTCACCAGCTGGTAAATTTAGGACTCCACGAAGCGCCGCACTTCCAGGGTGAGTTGAACCAACACCAAAGCCATCTACATCTTTATATTGAATAAAACTAAAAGGCTCTAAGAAACTTATAAAGAGGCGGTGTGACAAATCACTGTTACCCGAAGCGCGTGCAACAAAGGCATTAATTGCGGAGCTAAATCCTAGATAAGTAACAGTTATGACCACTAGAACTGGGAGCATGAATTGTCTAATCAAACGTAAAGTCGCTGAAATTTCTGTTAAGCCTCTAATTAATAAGTAACCTAAGATAAATAGTGCTGAAGCTATTACCGGGGTACGGGAACCAGTCATCAAAGAATTAATAGCAACTAAGCTAATTTCGATCATGAAAATTAGCCTCCACCAGCGAGGTTGGTTAATAGAAAGTAGAGCAATTAGTAGACCAAAACACACTACTAAGTAAGCTGTATAGTTGTTGATATAAGAGAAACTTCCTGTAATTCTTACAAGTGATCTAGTTTCGTTAGTAGCACCACCAAAAGTAGCTATTTCGGTAACTCCTGAACTAGTTGGTGCATAGGTGTTGATTGGACTGGTTATCGGACTGAAAAATTGAACAATACCTAATATACCTACTGGAATTATTAGTAGCAGGTGCGATCGCAAAAACTTATACAAACTTTCTTCAGTTGGGAACAGTGTTGGTAACATCCAAATTAGTGGTATATAAAATAGATAGGTTTTTAATCCGAAAATACCCACTACTAACGTTCCCAAACTAGGATTTAATGCTTGCACAACGCACCAGATAAATACTAAAATTATTAATATATTAAGAGGATGATTTATCATCCTAAACTTTCCTCTCGTTGCTGCTGTTCCATAAAATCTAATATACGCTCCCAAAAGTACAAAATCTTTGAGAAAATAGATTAACTCACTAGCTTGAGGTAAAACCCATTTTCGTAATGCTCCTTCGATCACCGTCAAAAAAAATACAGCTTTAACAGCAGTTTTCCAATTATTAAATGATAAATAGAAAATAGTTAGAATAATTAATAAGCCAATTAATAATTTCATTTTTTAATTGACCTCTCAAAAACTTCTATATAGGCTTTTGCCACTAATGATTTTTGATGCTTAGCTAAATGCAATTCTGCTGGTTCTCGATATTTTAATAATTCATTTTCATCACTCAACAGATTAAATAAAATTTCTGTTAAAGCTTGAATATTTCCATTGGGAAAAGTTAACCCACAGGAGTTAATTGCATCCTTTAATCCTCCTTGCTCTGAACCAACGACAACACAACCACAAGCAATACCTTCTAAAGCGACAATACCGAAAGGTTCTTGCCATCGAGAAGGAATTACCATAATTTTATGAGCATTTAATAGCTTAGTTAATTCTTGCTCAACTTTAACGCCAACAAAGTCTACTTGCTCGGCAATTTCTAACTGTTTTGCCTGTTCGCGTAAGGACGATTCTTCTGGGCCATTACCTATAATTGTTAATCTGGGAGTTAAGCCCAAGGCTTTGATCTTGGCCAACGCTTCTAGGAGCAAATCGGCTCCTTTATCAGAAACTAAGCGCCCCAAAAAGACAAGTTCTTTATTACGAGTAATTTCCGGTATTTCATAGAAAATGTCTTCGCGGTAAGGGTTGGGAATGATTGTTGATCGAGATGGCAGTTTTTCAGCTAGTGCATAGCTGGCTACGATATTGTGAGCAAACTTAGTAACAAATTTTTTCAAATGATCCTGCCAACTTAAAGTACCATCCAGGCGACAATACCAAGTTTGATGTGTCACTACTAAAGGTTTACGAATAATTAATAGTGGCCAAATACCTTTTAAACTGACATGAGCTTGAAAATACACTTCACACCAATTAGTTAATTGCAAAAGTTGTTGTCTAGTTGGATTCCGAATAACTTCAAAAGGAAAAGTTTTTGCATCTGTCGCTGAAGTTTGGCAAACTAATTTTACATCGTGCCCCTGAGCAATAAACTGATGAGCCAATATAGATACTACTGTTTCTGTACCGCCTATGCTTGGGTAAAATAAAGGAGAATAAATGAGAATCTTCATTGCTATGTTTGTTTTATGCTCCAGAATTAGTTTATGATTGGCTCTTTTGAATCAGCAGGCATAAAGTATCGCCCGGATCGGAAATGGGAAAAAACAACTCAAGAAAATTAGCGATCATTTGTGTGGACTGGCGGGAAACCAGGGAAC
>JBAVZX010000106.1:0-2221 GCA_049589015.1 Phormidium sp.
ATCGTCGCCGGTTTGATTTCAACTTTTGAACGAAAACCATTTTTGCCAATGATTAATTTATTGGCGTATGCGGAAAAAATCGTCAAATTGAAGTCGGTTTGTCAAACTTGCAAGTCGGAAAATGCATGTTTTACGATGAGACACGCGGCGGCAAATCTTTCAACTCATCCAACCGAATTAGTTGGCGGAGCTGAAAGTTATGCCGCCGTTTGCAGAAAATGTCACCCATGCTCATAAGGAAGAAAAAAGAAAAATTTTAATTGATACCCGAAATTGAATTTAGAACGTCGATTAAAAGTTGAGTAGAATCTCTTATTAATTTAATAGCCGTATTTTGAAGGGCCCACGCCCTGTCTTTGAAAGTTTCGCAGGACGTGGGCGAAAGAGAGACTGTAATGTAATTTTGGTGCACGCCAATTTTTTTTCTTTCATTTGAATTTGGTGGCGGCGTTTTTGATCTTTTTTTGCTGGTGGCGGCGGCGGCTGCATTGATGGTTTGAATGGCGGCGTCTAATTCTTCTGGCGTCGCTCTTCTAAGGCGACGAACAATTTTGGGCGCCATGATAATAATGAATTGATAATTTTGGTAAATTTGGAGTAAAAAAAAGTAATCTGATAAGGTTTATATAAGTTACGATCGAAAAAAAAGAAATGCAGTTATTTATTGAAGAGAAAACTTTTAACGTGTTTTTATTTCGCCCGCGCCGCCGAAAAAAAGGGTATTCAGTCATAGAGAGATCTAACGTTTGACGAACTCGCAAGATCTCTCAATGACTGGACTCCCTTCAGAAAGCCTGTCTGTCGAATTTCGGTATATAAGCCGCAAATTGCAAGTGAGCGTGCAAAAACGCGAAAAAATTGAATGCCGAATAACTATTTTGCCTGTCGTTTTTTTGCAAAAACTTGCTCAACGAACACAGCGGCAAATTTAGTTTTTTAGGCAAATTTGTCCCATACATTTTTTAGAAAAAAGCGGAATTTGCAAAGTTTTTTGCGAAACAAGCGTTTTGGGGCTGGATCCTTGAAAATCGAATTTTCGAAGCCATCTCTTAGAGATGTTGCGAACTTTGTTCTACCTATATACAGATAATCGAACCATCTGCAGTATATAAAGTCTGAAGAAGATGCTGCTGCTGCTTTGTTCTCTATATATATAGCGACGACGAATCCTCTGCGCCTGATACCCGTCCGCGCTTTTTCGCTCTCCACTGCTGATTGAGAGAGAGAAAAAAATAAAGTCGAGCCAGCAGAATAAGATTATAGTCTGTTGAATTTTTTCTTTATTTGCTCACTGTACAAACTACCCTTGATTAACTTGACAAAATCGCATTTTGGGTTCCAAATTGCATGCTGTTCAAAAACGTTGTCTTTCCTTTCCCAACCTTTCAACGAAATACCGCAGCTGAAACATTCTACTTCGTCAGAAAAAGTGGAATAAAAGAAGCCAGCTTCTGCTAGACTTTTAGGTTTCTGTAGTATTTGACGCGGCCAGGAACCAGAAATAAAAGTATCGATTCTTGACTGAACAGTTACATACTCTGGAGAGCGAGCCGCTTGATAAGATTGAATGCCAAGATCTTCCCAAGTACCTTTGAACTGAAAATTGTCACTTTCTTCAACTTTCAAATTCACAAATTTCGAAATAGAAAGTAATTGTTCAATGTTTGGCGACTTTCTCCGTGGCGTTGCCGCCGCCGCCGCCGTGTTGCCGCTGCTGCTGCTGCTGCTGCTGCATTCCAAAAGCTTTCTCAGCATTGACCCATCGGTTTCTGAACAAAAGGAAAGTGAAGATTTGGTAAGGGGAAACATGTTTGATATTTGGCCAGAAAAAAATGGTACGGTTTTCAATTCTTGAATTCGGAAATGATTTCCACATTCTGACGTATAGGACGTCGGAATGTTTCCAACAGGATGACCTAAAATGAAACGACAGTTTGGAAAATGCCTTCTGTGTTCGACAAATGGGTCGTCAGTTTTTTCCCAACACCCCAAAATTCCTAAGCAAAATGCACACTGAACTTTATCCAACTCGTTGTAATAAAAAAAACCGGCTTGTGCGAGCTCAGAAGGGTTTTGAATTTCAAAATGTTTCCAATCTTGAAAGGTTCTTCTTCGAATATGTTCCTTTGCCAGCTTTAACAAGATTGCTTTTTTTGACGAGAGCGAAAAATGCTGCGGCGATGAGGTTCTTTGTTGTTCAAAGGCTTGAGTTCCATTTCTT
>JBAVZX010000107.1:0-4055 GCA_049589015.1 Phormidium sp.
GAGAATTAGCTCAAAAACAAGCTGATGTAATGGGACTACCAAATAACCGCGAAGAAGATAAAGAATCTCAATCTTTCCAAACTGCTTGCCAAATTTTAGATTTAATAGGTAATTACAGGACATTAGTAATTGGTTTTGACGAGTTAGAAAGTGTAAATCGTAATGAGGCAGGTTTTACGAGAGCGCAAGCGATCGCTCTTTTAGCAAAAGATTTGTACAGCAAAATCAAACGTGGTGTTTTAATGTTGGCTATGTATGCGGAAACTTATAGAGATCAAATTAAGGCTATACCACAAGCAGAAGCTGTTAGTGCCAGAATAGGCGAAAAAACTTTTGATTTAAAATATCTTAGTTCTGATGATGTGGTAACTTTAGTTTCTTGTTGGTTGAAAGATTATTACGATAAAAAAGGTTTAACCCCACCTCATCCTGTTTATCCGTTTGATGTGAATAATTTGAGAGCGCTTGGCAAAGAAAAGCCGATTGTTAGGAAAGTTTTAGAGGAGTGTGCTAAAAACTGGAATGGTGTAGAACCAATTACCGATCCAGTAGAATCTGCTTTTAACAAGGAATTGGTAGGTCTTAATCGCACTATAAATGATTATTTTGAAAATAGCTCTGCCATATCTGATGCTCTACGTTTCGCATTCGAGGCAATTAAAGGTCAAACTATAGAAGGAGTGCAAATTCAGCGCATTGAAGAAGTAAAAGTTACAAGCGCAGACAAAGGTTACTTACACTTCAGAATAGTTGGTAAAGAAAATGGAAAAGTGGTGAAAATTGGAGTAGCAGTTGTTCAGGAATCTGGAACTAAATTTGTAACTGCTGCACTAAAACGATTAATAGACTACAACAAGTTTGATATGACTCGCGGTTGCTTGGTTCGTTCCAAAGAAGTTAATCCGGCTTCTGTAGGAAAACAACATTTAGATAAGCTCTTGTCTAAAGATTTAGGAGGAGAATTTGTTAAGTTAAGGATTGAGGATGTTAAGCCCCTTTTGGCAATATCTTTTGTTAAGAAAGCTTCAGGAGATTATGAATTGAGCGAAGAACAAATAAACCAGTTTATATTGCAAAAGAAAATAGCATCTGATAACTATCTAATTCAGGAAATTCTCAGCGATCCTTCTGGTCAAGTTCCTGATGGATTAGATAATGAAGAAGAAATTAAAGTTGCTGAAATTAAAATATCAGCAGATTCAACAGCGTCAAGTCAAAATATAGAAATGTTGCTTGATGATTTAATGAATAAGATTGGGAGATGAAGTACTTAATTAGCTTGTTTATTAATTCATTTTCAATCGTAAAAAATTGTTATGCCATCACTCACTCTTGATACTGCGCTGAGATTACCTGCGCCGGACGTGGAAGCCCTAGTTCAAGGGCGATCGATCCTTGCCATGCCTCGATCTTTTCTCGATGTAGGAAAACTATTTGCTCTTTATCCTACAGATGTCTCTAGTAACTTATTACCAGTTGAACAGCAATATTGTTCAGGTTTTTTGACCATTGCCAAAAACACGATTTCACAATTGCATCCTGAAGGAGTAATAATTAAAGCTTGGGCTAGATGCGAATTGTGTCAAATTATCGATAAATCTGAATCGTTAGAACTTTTATCACCTCTAACAATTTGGACAACAGAAGCATTGCAGCAAATTATTGCCAAACGTTCCTATATTTTTCTAGCTTATCTGCGGGTTTATTTACTTTTGCTACCAGAACCATTGGTAATGTCTGCGGATAGCCAGGGACAATTTGTGGCTTTACCTAAAGCTATAAGTGTTACAGATATTTCGCCAATTTTGAGCGATACCGTATTCTCCCAACGTCGCCATCAGCTAGAAAATCGAATCGCGCCAATACATCCAGAATTGGAAGAATTGCAAAGCCAAGTTGCTCAAATAGCTATTACTAACCCAAAAGCCGAAAATTTAAATCATCACATCCAGGCATTTTTAGGATGGGTAAGTAATCCGCCTAAAAAATTAGCTGACACAGATTTGTCTTGGATTAAGACAATCAACGATTTGGCAACAGCTACCACTGGTGGAAACTATGAAAGGGGCACAGCTTTTGAACAAATTGTTCACAAAAGCTTAAAATTTTTAGGTTTTGAATTAGATCCAAATGCCAAAGGTGGTGCTGGTGGGATGGATTTGTACTGTACGAAACCTTATCCCTTAGTAGGAGAATGTAAAGCAGGTCAGGGCCTCGGAGCTATGGCTGTTCAAGAATTAATTAGGCTAGGTGGAACTCACTTAGGAACTGATCATTTTCTAGGTGCAGTAAAATTAGTCATTGGCCCCGGAGAACCATCAAAACCATTATTAAAAGCTGCCCACGAGTGGAAAGTTAGCATTATTAATCCTATGACTCTTCAAGAATTAGTTGAATTACAAGCAACATATCCAGGTTCAGTTAATTTAATTGAACTTAAGGCATACTTGGAAGCTGGTCAAATTGATTCCAAGATTGACGAGTACGTTCAGACAGTTAAGAAAAATATTAAGATGAGATCGCATATAGTCCAACTCGTGAAAAAGCACCTGGAAACTACAAATTTTGAGAATGCCGGGATTGAAGGTTTACATGGTGCATACGTACATTCAAATCCACCTCAAAGTTTACAAGATAGAGAAATGCACGAAATTTTAATCGAACTTTCATCACCTTTAGCAGGTTATTTAGGCAGAAAAAAAGGAAGTGATTGGAGAAGCGATCGCTTTTACTACCTGCGTGATTTAGTTGTAGAAAAATGATGAAATGTCTAACTTGCAAACACGGACAAACCAACCCAGGTTTAGTTACCGTAATTCTAGAAAGAAAAGAGTCGCTCGTTATTATTAAAAAAGTGCCAGCAGAAGTTTGTGATAACTGCGGAGAATATTATTTAAGTGATGACATTACAGAGCAGGTATTACAACGAGCAGAAAAAGCGATCGCTAACGGAGCAGAAGTAGAAATTATTCGCTATGCAGCTTAGAAAAGTTGTAATCTTGTGGTGGCGATCGCTTTTACTACTTCCATGATTTACTTGTAGAAAAATCATGAAATGTCAAACCTGCAAACAGGGACAACTACTTGCGTAATTGTGCGATCGCTCATAACAAGTAAATTTTTACACTTGGGCGCTAAATCTGGCAGAAACAGCACAACAAAGCACCTAGAAAAATCAAAAAAGAGGTATATTACGATCGCCAGTCAAAGTTTTAGCAATCCGATCTCAATCGGTTGCTTCCCAACGCTGCGCGAACAGAAGTTTTTCGTAGCAGAAGGGAATCAGGGAGCACTTTGGCTGATTGCTTCGACGTTGTTCACAAGAGATTTTATTGAATGGAAACTACGGTTAAAAAGTCAGATTTTATCTTAGCTCCCTACATGAAGAGCAACGACTTACGGGCGACTTATCAAATTTTCAATACAGTTGTTCCATATATCCTTTTATGGTTTCTAGCCGTTAAAGCTGCGTCGGTTTCCCTTTGGTTGCTTGGGCCGATCGTCGTTTTGATGGCGCTGTTTTCCGGGCGCTGTTTTTCTTTAATGCACGATTGCGGACACTATTCACTTTTTACTTCAAAAAAGGTCAATCGAGCGATCGGTTTTATGCTCGGTGCAATCAACGCCATCCCCCAATACCCCTGGTCAAGAGGACACGCCTATCACCACAAAACAAACGGCGATTGGGAAAGGTATCGCGGCCCTTCTGCATTGATCACCACTGAAGAATTTGCCAAACTCAGTCCATCTGCTCAACAACGGTATGAATTGCTGAGGCATCCATTGATGATTTTTCCCGGCGGTTTTTTCTACCTTGCTATTAAGCCAAGACTTGCGCTGATTCTAGGAACCTACGGTTTTATCGTTCATCTTTTGACTTGTTTAAAGCAAGATCCGGGCATCGATTTAGCAAAAATCATCTCTTCCCACAAATCTAAAAATTGGTACACTGCGGGTGAGTTTTGGGATCTGCTTTTCAACAATATTTGTGTAGTTGGCGGTGGGATTTTTCTCGGTCATTTACTAGGATTTGGTTTTTTCCTGAGTGTTTACTC
>JBAVZX010000108.1:0-4105 GCA_049589015.1 Phormidium sp.
TTACAATGCTCACTACTGCTCAACTGCTGACTGCGGGTCTTAACTTTGGTAACTTTAGTGCAGCTGGTACTGAAACAATTGGATTCCAATTGAGCCGTTCTTTGTTGGGTAGCGGTAGCTATATGGCTAATGTGTTTGTTGAGTGCGGAAATGATGGTGTGGCGCTGGCAGGAAATTTGACAAAAGTACCCGAACCATCTGGTATAGTCGGTTTAGCTTTGGTAGGCTTAACTGCTGCTGGTTCGATGTTACGTAAGCGTCGCTTGGCAAGTGTGAATATTGTTGAATAATAGATCTACTCTGCCGATGAACTCACTTTTGAATTATGGTGAGAATGCAGAAATAGCAATTCAAATCTCTGAAAAAGCGATCGATAAAACAGCGGTAGATCCAAATAGGTTCTACTGCTTTTGAATATTGAATGAATTATCAATCTTTTCCCGATCGCAGAACCGGAATCGTAAAATAAAAAGTGCTACCTTTCCCCAACACACTCTCTACCCAAATCTCTCCATTGTGCTTTTGGACAATAGTTTTACAAATCGCTAAACCTAAACCTGTTCCACCTTTTTGGCGGGAATCAGAAGCATCAACTTGTTGAAAACGCTCGAAAATAGTTTCTAACTTTTCCTCTGGTATTCCTCTTCCTTCATCTTGCACTGAGAAGCGAATGTAAGAATCAAAAGTTTGACTCTCTGTTTCATCATGATTTATTAACTCTGCGTTCAGCCAAATAGTACTATTAGGGGGAGAAAATTTGATCGCGTTGCTGAGTAAATTAGTGATTACTTGCACGATCGCACCCGGACTTACCCAAAGTTTAACAGAAATTGGCTCAACTTTAATTGTAATTGATGCTTGATTGGCAATAGTTTGCACTGACTCAACAGCTTGTTTCATCAAATCTGTTGCTGCACATTCTTCGGGCAGTAGTTCCACACTCCCGGATTCTAAACGTTCCAAATCTAAAATATCATTAATTAACCGCACCATGCGATCGCTATTATTCACCGCCATCTCTAAAAAATGCTGGAACTTCTCCGAGTGATTATCAAATCTTCCCGATTTTAGTATTCCTAATGCGCCACAAATTGCCGTCATTGGGGTGCGGAGTTCGTGACTGACTACAGAAATAAATTCATCTTTTACTCGTTCTGCTACTTGCCGATCGCTAATATCTTGAATTTGGGAAACAAAATACAACGGCATACCATTTTCTTGATCTCGGATTATCGATGTACTTTGAATCGTCCAAATCACTTTTCCTTGCTTATGAATGCAGCGTTTTTTCATTTGAAAACAATGTTGTTCGCCTGATAGTAATTGTTGTATATTTTCCCCGATCGCATTGAGATCTTCCGGGTGAGTAATAGAGCAGAAACTTCGTTGCAATAATTCCGTTTCACTGTAGCCGAGAATCTCGCAAAGTGCGTGATTAACTTCGATAAATTCTCCATTCAAAGCCACTAATGCCATGCCAATTGCAGCATCATCAAATGCTAGGCGGAATTTGGCTTCACTTTCGCGCAAAGCTGCTTCGGCAATTTTGCGATCGCTAATATCTTGAATAATTCCATGTCCAACAATGTCTCCATTATCTCGCTGTTCCAGCAAAGAACGTCTAGCTAATAACCACTTTAACTTACCCGATGGAGTAATTACTCGCCATTCTAATGAGAACGGCTCTAAAGTAGCAAGACTGTGGCGAACTGTTAAATTATAAATTTCCACATCTTCTGGATGCCATTGATTAGAAATTAAAGAAAAATCTGCTAGAGCTTGCTCAGGTTTAATTTCTAGTATTTCTTCTACACCTGCACTCATATATTCCAGCCAAGTAGATCCATCTGGCGAATGAACAATAGTGTAAATAATTCCCGGTACATTAGCAACTAATTGTTGAAACCGAGCTTCACTTTGTCGGAGGGCTGCTTCTGCACGTTTGCGTTCGCGTAGCGCAGCTTGCTGTTCGCTAATATCCGTAATCAGTGCATAATATCCTTGAACTGTTTGATGTTCATCTATTTCTGGAACCAAAACCGCAGAAATATCGCGAATATGATTACCTTGATAAGGAACTTGTGCTTCGTAGGTGACAGTTTTTCCTGCTAAAGCTTGGGTAATGTATGCACGTACTCTTTGATAAGCTTCTACACCAATTACTTCCTCAATAGTTTTGCCTAAAATGTCTTCTTTCTGACAATTAAACCAAGCTTCGTAGGTTTTATTCACAAACCGATAGCGTTGGGAAGCGTCAACATAAGAAATGCAACCAGGAACAGAATCAGTAATTAATTGTAACTGGGCTTTGCTTTCTATTAATGCCTTTGTTTGTTCCGCAACTTGTTGTTCTAATTCTCGTTGATAGTTGGCTCGCAGTTGTTCACTTTGTCGTCGTTCACTAATGTCTTGAAAAGCATTAATTGCATAAAGTACTTTACCAGATTTATCAAAAACGGGAATGGTGTTAACTTCGATCGGCACTAGTCGTCCATTCACTTTAATTTCCATATCATCAATATAAACCGATTCCCCTTGCAATCCGCGAATCGCTGGAAGTTTTTCGGTTGGGTAAAACTGATTAGTACCTGCTAGATAAAGCTGATAAACTTCGGAAAGTTTTCCCGTAGGAGTTGATGTTACTCCCGGTGTTAAAATTTCTTTGCCTTTATGATTAACAAAAATCACTTCTCCTGAAGGTGCATGAACACTCACGCCAACTGGAGCAATATTCAAAAAAGTTTCCAAGGTTTGTTGATTCTCTTGAAGTGCTTGGAAAGAAGCGTTAAGTTGAGTCATCATTTGATTAAACCCAACTCGTAAAGCATCAACTTCTTGAATCCCTGTGGGAGAGAGTGGGGAAACAGGTTTTCCGGCAGAAAATGCCTGGGTGCAAAAGTTTAGGTTTTGAATCGGTTGGGTAATTTTTCGCGCCGTCCACAACCCTAGTAAAATAGAACCCATTAAAGCTAAACTGCAAAGTAGTGCAGTGCGATAAATATTTGCTTTAATTTCACCGATAAAATCGGATTCTGGGACTACAATTACGATTAACCAATCGAGTCCAAATCGATCGCGAAATGGTATAACTTGGACAAATTGTTTTGTTTGAGTTTGGGCAATTTCAAACTGTTCAATGTTATGAATATAGTTTAAACTTTGGAATCGCTTAATTAATCTTGCGGTGGTTTCCCCCATAATTGGATTTTTGCTTTCTACGGCTTTAGTGCGCTGCAATTTTCCGTCTTGCAATGTGAATAGCGGGTAGTTGGTGGAACTAGCAATTAGTAATCCCGATCGCTCAATCATAAAAACCTGTCCTGATGGACTAATCTGCAAAGTTGATAGAAATTGATTGAAATGATTGAGCGTAATATCAGTTGCTAGCACTCCCTGAAATTTGCCATAACTGTTATAAATTGGTAATCCAGCAGAAATTCCTAATGTATTTGTCCGGGTGATAAATTGGTAGATTGGGCTCCATATTTCCTTACCTGCTTGCTTGGGAGTTTGATACCAAGGTCTGGTTCTGGCATCATAATTTTGAGTAATTACTTGGGTTCGGATCTTGTTACCTTGGGCATCAACATCAGAAATAGAATATGTACCTTTGGCGAAGCGTTCCGTGCGATAAACACTAGCTAAAGGGAAAGGGTTTTTTTGCCCAGAACCGATCGATAAAGGGAAAGAGTCTTTTTGCCCGGAACCAATCATACCTCCGCGTTCGTTCGCGATCGCTATAGTACTAACTGAAGGAAACCGCGAGATTTGTCGCGAGAAAAACTTTTCTAAAATTTCTGTATCTTCTGCCTGAAAATTGGGTATAATTCCTAAAGCAATTGCATCAGCGTTGAGTTCGTTAACTAGATGGGGAACTTCCAGAGTTTTGTCTAAGTAAAGTGTGGTGCGATTCCCAACTTCTGTCATCAACTGATGTGCTAGATTTTCTACTATCCGCTGCCCACTGCGGAAGGATAAATAGCCCACAAGTGTTACTGCACCTACAGTTTGCAACACAAAGGGAACAACTAACACCCATCGCAACGGGATGTTTAATTTTGTCTGAAAAAGGCGTTGCGGGAAAGCAATGGGCATAAAACTTAGG
>JBAVZX010000109.1:0-2211 GCA_049589015.1 Phormidium sp.
CAAATTACAGTCATGCTAACAAACTTAATCACAGGTAGTACTTCTTTAGAACATACAGAAATTGGCATTTCATCTTTAATGGATACATGGTTAGAATTACGATTTAATGAAAGTAGCGGCGAACGTAACCGAGTTTTATATGTGTTAAAGTCTCGCGGAATGGAACATTCTAATCAGGTGCGCGAATTCGTTCTCACACATCAAGGTATAGAATTAAAAGATGTTTATTTAGGACAGGAAACTGTGCTGACTGGTACGGCGCGAAAAGTGCAAGAAGCAAAAGATCAAGCTGCTAGCTTAGTCCGCCAGCAAGAGTTTGAACGCAAACGGCGCGAGTTAGAGAAAAAACAAGCAATAGTGCGATCGCAAATCGAAGCTTTACAAACTCAATTAGAACTCGAACAAGAAGAGTTTAAACTAATGATTGAACAAGAACAATTGTCTCAAGATATTTCTCTCCAAGAGCAAAGAAAAATTGCTAATTTGCGACAAGCTGATGCAGATTAGTTAGTTCTTCAGACTGAAAGGGAATACTGAAAAAATGGTCAGCACAATAAAACTAAACTTAGGTAAAATTTATGGAAAAAGAAGATGCGACAAAGTTAGCGAAAATCTTTAATCAACCTATAGCAAAACAAATGAGCAATGAACGATACTTTTTTCGTTTGTACGTAGCTGGAACTACACCTAATTCCGATCGAGCTTTAAAAAACCTGCAAAGAATCGCTGAAAAATATTTTCCCGATAACTATGAATTAGAAGTCATAGACGTTTATGAACACCCCGAACAACTATTATTAGAAAATATAGTTGCTATTCCCACTTTGATAAAAGATTCTCCCTTACCCGTCAAAAGATTAGTCGGTGATTTGTCAAATACTAAAAGAATTTTGACTGCTTTGGGGATTTCTTTAAAGAATAAAGAAAGTCAATATAGAAAATTTAATCGCAATTGTTAAAATAAAATTACCCTTGTATAATTACTCTCTAAACTGCTCTTTTAACTTCCTCAAGATTGGGATTTTCTGATATTGTTCTGGACGAATACTATCCCAATTTAATCCGGTAGGACGTGGATAATTAGAATTAGTTTCGATTACTTCAGAAGGTGTAACAATCCAATTAAGTGCCCAATCATGAGCTTGCATTGGTAAGCGGGAATCTGTGACAATTTGTAATGGATGTGTTGTAGTAACAATGGGAGTATTTGACTGAATTAATCCAAAACTTTTTAACATTGCTAGTTCCAAATCTGCAAAACCTGCGCCTTTTCCGGTACGTCCGCCATTGCGTGTAACAGCGACACAACCTACAATTACTAAATCGATTGGTTGCATTTCTGCAAAACTGACTAACTTACCAAATTTTAGTGCTTGGCGTGCGATCGCACCTTCCCCCAATTCTACATTATTCTCACCCAAAATTTCCGCCGACAACTCCACAAAACAGCGAGTACTTGTTAACTTAGGAACCGCCATATACAAACGTTTCCCATCTTTCAAAGCTTGTAACCTTACCGGAACTTGAGGCGAATCAGGATTACATTTAATACTTTTTGCTTCTTTCCAAATTGGTAATTCCGCCAACTTTTCCGCCGCCTTTTCCGCACCCACAAAATTAGGAATATGACCAAAAGGATCGCGAATCGAAGCTTTTTCTTGTTTCAATAAAGACCAAATTTCACTTCTTAACTCATCTTTTTCTAAATGATAACCACTCCACACCATTATTTTAACCCCGTATCCTTTTTAAGACTTTATTCAGCAATGTTTGTGTTTTCAGTCTAAAGATTCGCATCTTTGTTAAATCTTTAATTTCACTTGAAAAATTTGGCTTTTGGTCAAAAAATTGATTGATTTCGCCTAAAATTACCTGTAAACGCTTAATAATATTTTCGGTTCTATACTCAGCAAAAAACTGTTCTGACAATGTAAGATTTGCCGAACCCTTCACGACATTTAAAATCCTTTGTACATCATATTCTCTTGAGTAACCAGCGATTTTATGACAATTAAAACCCGGATCTAAATAATCAGAAAGTCCGCCATTCACACTGGAAAAAACCTGACAACCACAAGCAAGCGCCTCCATCGGTTGTAACCCAAAACCCTCACTTACTCCCTGTTGCGCCCAGTATTCCGCAGAATCGTATAGATAAACTTGCGATCGATTAAAAACTCCAGGCAAATCTGACACATAAGACTCAATAAC
>JBAVZX010000110.1:0-2857 GCA_049589015.1 Phormidium sp.
TACTGAGTGATTTCCCTTGGGATTCTCCGTTTAGACATCGCACCGCAGGTGCGATAGTCTAAACTCCAGTGATTAACCCACACAAAAAAAGCTCCACCCAAAAACAACGCTAGAATCGTTGCCCAAACAGGTTTAGCGACAACAACTCTAGGTATTAGTTCGGTAGATGCGATCGCCAGCAACACGCCAGCAGCAGCGTGCAGTGCAAATCCTAATGTTCGTTTTGATGACGGTAACGCTTCAGCAATCATTGCGCCAATGAAGTTACTGACAACAGGCAAAGCTGACAGTATTAGAGCAAATATAAATTCTTGCATAGTCAGGCTCCGCTAGATTGAACACATTGCAAAGTTCAGTCAAAATTAAGTCTTCTGGTTTGAATATGTTCATGGCGTTGCGGCACTGACAGCATTGCTTCAATGTCAGGATTTGCCCATTCTGCTGCTATTTTCAGAAAATCAGGATCGTCATTGACTACAGCTATTTTGCTTGTGAATGCAGAATCTACCACCAGTAAAGGATAAATCAGCAAATTCTGAAAGCCTTGCCCAATGATATCTGCTACAACTTGTTGCACAAAGGGTTGACAGAAATAAAAGCCTTTGAACACTTGTACGCGATTTCCCCATCGGTCTTGTAAATGTTCCTCAATACCAAGACGTTGTTTTTCAAAAATCTCATTTTCGGGTGACATGAAATGATCGTGCTTGACTCCAAAATTGTATAAATCTTGAAGTGTGAGAAACCAACCAGCAAGAGGATATAGCCAGTCTGGAATCGACACAAACTGAGCCGCGATGTACTTAGTTGCAGCTTGGTTATAACGACTCAGATCGCGGTAAGATTGCACTTCACCATACCCGGCAAGCAAAACTGCAACACGATCTGCTGGTAACAACGCTTCGCTATTGTCGTTGGGTGGCGCGACGGTCTGCGTCGCTTGAGATTGATGATTAATCATTGCTTTGAGCCTTAGTAGATTGCTTTTTAGAAGTATGCCGTGAATGAAGCCACATATAAATTCCCGTAAAAAGTAATATGAACAAACCGAGAGCATTCAGAAAGGGATAAATGACTTCTAAATTAAGTGTTCCAAAGTGTCCTTTGTGCCAATGCAATAACCATTTAAACGCATCTTTTTTGCCTGCTAAATCAACGATCTGATAAACCGCTCCTGTAATGGTTGTCAACAATAGAGGCAACAACATAATTGGCGCAAGTATGTGATGAAGATGGCTAATATTTTGAAAATAGTGGCTATGATTTGAGGTGGTCATCAAATAATTTCCTCAATGTGCGGGGCGATGAAATTAGTATTCCTGATGTTTTGGGGTTCACATTCACTGATTGTGTGGGTTCCACTGTCCCATTTGCAGAAACCGTAATCGGGAGATTACTCCGCTTAACTAAAGCCGTTTGAACCTTACCCTTTGCCTGCTGTTGAGGTCTCACAACGAGTTGGTTATAAGCGAGATAACCAATGCCAATAACGGGGATTAAAATAAGTAAGCCAAGTAACCATTGATTCAGTCTTAGCTGATTAAATCCCTTAAGTTTTAGAGCAATGCTCATTATGTGATACCTTTAATTTTTGAGGGCGATTCCGGCTTCGCAAGTTTAATTAAGCCATTCCGGGAATAAACAGCACGACCGCCCCTGCTAAAATGCCAAATAAACCTAAGAGGTTTAATCGTGCTTTACTTCTGTAGTTCCCGCAGCGGCTTCTGCATCTAGTCTGGCGGCGATCGCTTCTAAGGTTGCTTTTTGAGCCTCTTCGAGCGTGGCGATCGCTAAAAAGGTCGCCGTAGCTGCATATTCTTCGGCTTTATCTGCCCGATGTTCGAGTTTTTTTGTCTCACGACCCGTTTTCCATTCCTCGACATGGGACTTCACTTCAGATTCTTTTTCCTCAAATTGAGTTTTGAGCTTTGCCCGGTAATCATCGAATTCTTGTTTTTTAGCTTCTAGGTTTATCTTCACTTCGTCGAGTTTTAATTGAATCTCAACTTGAGTTTTTTTCGGTGCAGATTGAATGCTTTCCTTGAGCGATTTTACCCGGTCTTCAACCGCTTCTAAATTGTCATGAAGTTTTTTGGTAAAGTTGTCAATTGTAGTACTCATGATGCTTCCTCTAGTATGTTGAATTTATAGAATTTGTTGATAGTGTTATCAAACTGCTAGTCAGCTATAAAAGTCGTTGTTGTCAATGACTTCATCTATTTTACTGGTGAAAACTGAAATAACTCTTTTATGATTGCATGATGCGGAATTATTGCCATCCATCTTAGGTTTAATATCGAACTCTACCCAAATGTTTGCTACAGATCCCGCATTTCTCACAAATTTCGTGATCGCAGTCTCTGGAAGCCTTGTATAGTAAGCATTTGAACTCTAACAACTATCGTGTGAGAAATGCGGGTTTGAGAGCTTTACCTTGAGGATCGCGTTGTAATTCTGTTAAATTCAGCACTTGTTGCACAGCCTTTTGAATTAGACGAATATGTGCTTGGGCTGCTAATTGATGACCTAAACAAATAAAAATTGCGGGCGCACTGGTAGGCGAGCGCGATAGTAATAATTTCTCTACAAATGAGTGCAGTTCTGCTAGTGAAGATTTACTCCCAGCAAAGGTAGAAGCATCTCGCACCGATGGCTCACCGCCTTCTACTACTACCGCTAAACCAGAAGAAATCACAGGAATAATTGTTTCTGGATCTAGCAATCCTGATAACCATAATGGGAATAAAATTGAGTCACAATCAGCAATAGTTTGGGCAATATAAGCAACATTGATAGAAGCACGAACGTGCTCTCCTAATGGGTTATAACCAACGTGGTCCCAGGGTTCAATAATTGC
>JBAVZX010000111.1:0-6335 GCA_049589015.1 Phormidium sp.
GGGCACCTGTTTTAGAAGTGGCTCAACAAAATGCACAGGTACAGGGTGTTGGCGATCGCTACCATACAATTCCCGGTAGCGCCTTTGATGTAGATTATGGTAGTGATTATGAGCTAGTTTTACTGCCAAATTTCTTGCATCACTTTAATATGGCGACCTGCGAAAAGCTGTTAAGAAAAGTTCATCAGAGCTTAAGTAGTGAGGGAAGAATAATCGTGTTACAATTGATTCCTAACTCCGACCGTGTGACACCACCATTAGTTGCTGCTTTTGCTTTGACAATGTTAGCAACAACGCCAAGTGGCGATGCCTATACCTTTGCCGAATACGAACGTATGTTGAACAATGCAGGTTTCTCCCATTGCCAACTCCATTCACTTCCATATATTGAGCACAAGGTAATCATTGCCAGCTGGTAATCTGACACCCCGACATCAAGGCAGCTAAAAAAGGGTAGTTCTTAATAGTTCGCAGTAAAACCAACTAATACCTCTTTAAAGATTGCATCAAACAACGTTCAATCAAACCACTTGGAAAACAGACTATGAGAGCACTATCTCAACTCACTCCGCAGATGATGGCGTATCATGAAAAATTCGCAGAAAGCAATAGCTTTCCGTGGGTGCCATACTTAATGTATTTTCACCCTCCGAGACATCAGAGTGAGGTTTTTAATACTGACGCAAGTGGCTTTCGGTACTCCGTGCGTAACGGAAAGCGCTACTCGGTTTGCGAGTGCAACCGACAGGAGCCAGCAAGACTATTAGCGGGAAGCTCGACCGTATTTGGTCTGGGTGCAACTTCTGATTCCTGGACTTTAACATCGCGGTTGTCTGAGAATGATTCTCGTCCTGAGTCATGGTTGAATTTTGGAGGGAGAAGCTTCAACTCGACCCAGGAATTGATGCTCTTGGTGCTCTATCGACACCTCCTACCTCCAATCAAGGAGATCGTCCTGTTTTCGGGGTTCAACAATCTGGCGCTTGCGGGTCTACCTTCCAGCTTGCGGCAAGATCATGGAGCGTTCTTTTACTGCAACCAGTTCTTTGAAGCACTAAATCCGAAAAAACCTGATGGTGTCAAATCCATAGCGAAGTGGTTATTGAAACGTGACGAAGTGTCAGAAGAGTCTCCCCCCTCCATCGAGAATCAAATCAGTTATGCAGCCGACCTAACACTCCGCCACTTATATATTTGGCAGATGATGGCCAAAGACCTCAACGCTAAATTGACATACGTTTTACAACCCCTATCCACATGGGTTCGGCTGAATGGATGCAGTCAAGAAGAAGCCTTATTTGCTGAACTTGATCAACTGGGGAAGTTCACAGAATTTTACGGTGACATTTTGCGTCAGGAAGTTTGCCTTCAATATGCCGAACTACTTCGCGTTGGTGTAGAGTCTATGGGTGTACGATTCATAAATATCAGCCCAAATCTCTCTGCGTCAGTTAAACCTGACCAATGGTTGTTTGTGGATCGAATTCATTTTACCGATCACGGTTACGATTTTCTCTCTAAAAAACTACTGGAGGCTCTGTTATGAAATTTATCAAGAAACTTTTTTCCAAAATATTCCGCCGTAAGAAAAAGAAAGAAGATTCTTCAATATATCCTATGTTCTAACGTCCGAAGTGACATTCAGGAGGCTTACACATAGGATTTTGGCATACCAATTCTTTATTATTGGAGAGTATATGATCTGGAGAGAAATTTATCGTCGCGTGCTTAATCCTGAAGTGTTTTTAGATAATAACTACATCGATGAATTAAGAAGCGACCAAATTGAAAGTTTTTCCGAAGAGCATTGTGTTGACGACTTTTCCAAATCTCTTAGTTTTGTCCGAAAGTGGGCAGTTGATCAACAGCAAATGTTTCAAAATCTATGGGATGCCTCCGAAGGAGATCTCTCACGGCGGCGGTTAACTGAAACTTTATTGATTCAGTCAACCCCTCTAGCTTCAACGCTTAGTTGTTGGCTTCAGGGGATGACCGCTCCTGGGGTATTTGAAGATGAGACTCAATTAGCACTATTGTCTTTGCTGGCAGACGATGTAGGTGCGGGCCGTCCACACGCCTCCCGTGGAAGTGAATTCCATCTTCTCCTGGAGCGACATGGCCTATCCGCATCTGCTGTCAGCCCCACAGCTTTGTTTGCCAACCGTAACATTGACGATGTTATGTACGCATTGCCTGCGACTCTGTTCGCTATGAGCAGGCGCAGTGATTTCTTTGATATTGAAATATGTGCTGTTGATGTAGTGTTTCGCACTGTTGGCATTCTCCCATGCTGGGCAATACTGAAGAATCAGTGTGAGCAATGGATCAATTGGGGTCGTTTAGACCTGGGAATCAGTGGTAATCCTTCTATAGTTGCCGATCCGCTGGTTAGCTCAATGCAAATAGCAGATCACTATCGGTCACTGAACAGGGAGATCGCCCAAAGATTTGATCGTGGTGTTCAGTGGATTATTCTTGCTCTCGATAAATGGAACCGTTACCTTTGGGATCGGTGTCGTGCTTCGACGGATAAAGATCAAGCAATGGCGAAGCTTGTGCGTGAGAAGGCGCGTGAAGCGTCTGTATATCACAAGTCGTATTTAGTAGAAGGGTGTCCTTTATCACATTATTTTCAGAAGGGAGTACTCGACCCTTTCCCTCTGATGGCGGCTCTTTCAAAGAGTCCGTTTGTCAAGGCTGGTAATTCGGGCAAGAGTGCTTTGGTCAATCAACTAGTAAGTCTTCATGGGCCAATGTTTCGGGTGTTTCGGTCTGACGAACTGAAAACTATTCGAGAGTGGATTGATGGGTTATCTGTGTCGCAGACCGAGGAGGATTTGTGCTCGGAAGTAGGGGGTGCCGTTGTTGAGAATGCACCGCGAACTCAAGCGGCTAAATCGGGAGATTTGGAGATTGGTCGGCGACCGACAAACATTCGTGAAGCCTATTTTCTGTTACAGGGACGTGCTTTAGCGCCGCAGACAAGGGGTTTTGCGGTTGAGTACGTAACTCGCTGGTTGACTAGTGCTAGACGTGCTGCTAGTGATTCCGGCAGAGGTTTGCCGAATTTGTGGCCACTGCAAGGTTTGCGTGACTGGCTGTTGGATCAACATGACTTGCATGGGCAGACCTTTGAGGAGAACAGAGGTAATAGCCTGCCGACAAAGGCTGAAGTAATTGATTCAACACTACAGCTTGCACCCTTGATTCTGATTGATGGTTCTTGGCTCCAAGGTTTTACTGATATTTGTCTTGCTTCGTCATCCTTTGGCTATTTATTGTTCGACATATACTGGGATGAACTAGGGAATGGTCAGATTGAGCTAAATCATCCCAAAATATACCGCGATCTGCTCAATTCTATGGGCATTAATTTAGCGCCGACTGGTTCTTGGGATTTTGCTAACGATATACGGATTAAGAATGACTCGTTCCGATTACCTGTTTATTGGTTGTGTTTAGGAAAGCTGCCATTGACCTTCAGGCCAGAAATTTTGGGGATGAATTTAGCAATGGAACTTTCTGGTGTGGGCGATGGATACAGATTGGCTCGCCGTTTTCTCCAGGAATATGGGTTTAGCACGCAATTCGTGGATCTACATAATGCGATCGATAACATAGCAACAGGTCACTCCGCGTGGGCATCTGATGCTATCGATACTTACATGACAATGGTTGCTGAGTCAGGAAATGAAAAACAGGTGGTCGTCGAATGGGAAAGAATAAAGACTGGGTATAAGTCGTTGTCATCTATTCCATCTAGAACACAGCGTTGGATTACTGACTTAATGATGTCAATTCAGTTCAAACAGTTAAAAACCTCGACTGCGCCAACAGATTCATTACATCATGAGCTTAGTATTTAGGAGAGTATTTAAATGGGGTCATGTGTTCTGGGAATATCTGCCTTTTATCACGACAGTGCAGCCGCGTTGATAAAAGATGGTTATATTGTTGCGGCAGCACAAGAGGAAAGATTTTCTCGGATCAGACACGACTCATCCTTCCCAAAAGATGCGGTTCGGTATTGCCTAGATGAGGCTGGCATATCCTTGGACGATGTTTCAATCGTGGCCTACTATGAAGATCCTAAAGTAAAGTTTTCGCGGGTTCTGTCGTCGTTTGCAAGTGCAGGGATTGCTGGCCTTGGCCCATTTGTGCGGGTTTTACCAGAGTGGATTAAGTGGAAGCGGAAAGCCCTGTCGCGAGTGGAACAGGAACTTCTATCTATTGGTAGGGGGCAGGTTCCCAAGATCATCGCTTCACGGCATCATCGATCTCATGCGGCATCAGCGTTCTTCCCTTCTCCCTTCGAGAGCGCAGCTGTCTTATGTATTGACGGTGTTGGAGAGTGGGATACAACATCGATCTGGCATGGCAGAGGAAATTCTTTGGAATTCGTCAACTCTGTGTCTTATCCACATTCCCTGGGTTTACTCTATTCGTCCTTTACCTACTACTGTGGTTTCAAGGTTGATTCTGGCGAATATAAACTGATGGGCTTAGCTCCCTACGGTCAGCCTATCTATGCAAATAAAATCCGCGATCAGTTGATTAATATCCGACCAGATGGTTCGTTTACTCTGAACTTGGAATATTTTGAATTTTTGCGCGGTGAGAAGATGGTGGGTGCCAAGTTTGAGGAACTCTTTGGCTATCCTGTGCGAACATCCGAGAGTGATTTGTTGCAGCACCATTGCGATCTTGCTGCGTCTATTCAAAAAGTGACCGAAGAGGCTGTTCTTGGGCTAGCCAAAATGGCAATCAAGCAAACTAGAGAGCGGCATCTTTGCATGGCTGGTGGAGTAGCACTTAATTGCGTGGCAAATGGAGTCCTGAGCCGTTCGGGTGAATTTAACTCGATTTGGATTCAACCCGCCGCTGGTGATGCAGGTTGTGCGCTAGGTGCGGCGCTTGACGTGGCTGTAGCTCAAGAAGGTCGTAAGTACTTTACTGGCGGATCTGATGCGATGCAAGGCTCACTCTTGGGTCCGAGCTACTCTGATTCCGAAATTCGGAAATTTCTGGAAGAAAACCACTATCCCTTTGAGTACTACGAAGCGGATGCGTTGTCGGAAAATGTAGCGGAATATTTGGCAAATGGGGCTGTGGTGGGATGGTTTCAAGGACGAATGGAGTTTGGGCCAAGAGCATTGGGTTCGCGGTCAATTATTGGAGATCCGCGCGATCCTGATATGCAGCGAAAAATGAATTTGAAGATTAAATTCCGAGAATCTTTTCGCCCATTTGCTCCTGTTGTCTTGCTGGAAGATGCGCCTCACTTTTTTGACATTCAGCAAGAAAGTCCTTATATGTTGTTTGTATTTTATGTGGCGGATCGGATCAAGAGTGAGGCGGTACGAGTTCTCGGTCGCGGGAATACTAGTCTTGGGAGCATTAATGAGATCCGGTCTGAGCTACCAGCAATTACGCACGTTGATCTATCTGCGCGTGTTCAAACTGTCACGGAAGAAACTAATCTCCCATTGACGCGACTGCTGCGGAACTTCAAGAAGAAAACTGGGTGTCCAGTACTTATTAATACTTCGTTTAACGTCAGGGGCGAACCGATTGTTTGTACGATCGCACAAGCATATACCTGTTTTATGAGAACCGAGATTGATATCTTAGTTCTGGGTTCATTTGTACTCAAACGTACAAACCAGCCAGTTCTCATGGAAGAGGTTGATTGGCGTACCCAAATTCCTTTGGACTAATCTGTGGTACGCGACACCTACTGATGTGGGCAATTTTTTGGCTTTTGCCCTAACTCTAAACTTTTACCCATTTCAACACTTTGGGATCTTTGTTATAGTAGTAGGTTTTCGGCAATTAGTAGGGTATCTGCGATCGCACCAGAAATCGGCAAAGATCATGCTTCCCAAAGTAGTTAGTAATTGAGCGAGCGATCTTACTTCCTGCTTTTCCGATCGAGAAACTTAAGTTAAAGGTTAACGATCTTCCCAATCAGAAGGAAACTTGAAAGTATATATAGAAGGAATAGGACTAGGAAAAGGCTCCTCTTCTTGTGGCGGTTCATTTTCATCAGCCTGATGAGATGACATAGCATCCTCTAAGAAGCGGGCGAAAAAGGGTACAGCTTTCATATCTGTTACTATTTCTCTAGACATGATATTTTTCCTGAAAAAGTTATTAACTAATTCTAATTGTTGCTCATTGGAGTCAATTAGTCAAGCAAGTTTAAACAATTAGATATCTGTTTTATGAACGATCGGCCATCGGCATTGATTTTGTCACAAATTTATATTTTTTCTGTTCTGATTCCCGTGAGAAATTTGTGACAATTTTCCTGGGATAACTCTAAACTTTTACCC
>JBAVZX010000112.1:0-3727 GCA_049589015.1 Phormidium sp.
GATCCCCGACTTCTTCAAGAAGTCGGAGATCTAGATGTTGCTTCGGCTATACACAGCCTAAGCATTTCGGTGCAAGATGTAGGAAGAGAGAAAGAGTTCTAATCGGGTACATTATAAAGTTGTGAGCAACGAAACAGATGACGGGCTAATGCCTAAATTACAGTCTCAGGAAAAACCACGATTTTATTGGCAGATGCTTTTCTCGCTGCTAATGTTTGCGTATATGTACTTACCTATCCTGGTATTAGCTTTTTTCAGTTTTAATGAATCTCGCTTTAGTGCTAGTTGGGAAGGTTTTACGCTGAAGTGGTATCAACAGCTGTTTCAGGATAACCGGATTCTCTCAGCTTTACAGAATAGCTTGATTGTGGCTTTTTCGTCGGTGGGAATTGCGGCGGTGATTGGGACTCTGATGGCTGTAGGTTTGGCGCGGTATCGGTTTCGGGGACAAGGTTTGTATCGGGGAGTTTCTTACCTGCCTTTGATTATTCCAGATATTGCGATCGCAGTCGCCACCCTAGTATTTTTAGCAGTAGTCCAAATCCGCCTCAGCATTTGGACTATTGTCGCCGCCCATGTCGTCTTTTGTCTCGCCTACGTCGGACTCGTCGTTTCTACCCGCCTCGCAGATTTAGACCCCCACTTAGAAGAAGCTGCACTCGACTTAGGCGCAACTCCCAGAGAAGCATTCTTAAAAGTATTATTACCCGAACTCATGCCCGGTATCATCTCCGGCTGTCTCCTCGCTTTCGTCCTCAGTCTCGATGACTTCTTGATTGCTAGTTTTACTGCTGGTAGCGGTTCAACTACCTTACCAATGGAAATTTTTAGCCGCATCCGCACTGGTGTCAAACCCGATATTAACGCCCTCAGCGTCATCCTAATTTTAATTTCTGGCCTAGTTTTCTTCGTCGCTGAATCTATTCGTTACCAAAGCGCCGAAAACCGATTAAAGCAATAAATATGAAGTTTATGTAAAGATTGGGCAAAGTTTTTATGAACTTGGTGAATAAGTAGAAATTTTTCCAGAGAATTACCGTATATTTGCTAATGTCTACCTCAAGGTACTTAAGTAATCCTCTGGAAGTTAGCTAGAATATTTATCAATATGGTGATAGAATTTTTTTAGTTCAGCCCTTGTTGATTAATCATGATCAATAGCTAACTGCCATACTGCTTTAAGCAGATCAATTGAAAAGTTTCCCGGCTATTTAGGGGCATGAGTCTATGATTAAATGCTTGCTCCTGCATCAAGGCTGGATAGCTAATTTGCCCAAAAAAAACTTATAATATAAAGGTTTTGCCAGGATGACAACTCTACTCATTGCTTACTCTGCCACCGCTTACTTTTTCTCTGGCTCTGTTTGTTATCTAGCTGTTCTAAATAGCCTATCTCAAGAGAGAGGCAATTCTCAATTTAATAAAGTAACTAAAATTTGGGTAACTTGTCTTTGGCCACTTTGGGTAATGAGTCAAATTAAGGCTGAGGGCAAATCAAACATGACAAAGGCAGTACATTACTCATTACCAGAACGTGAATTAGTTTCTACATATTCTGGAAAAAGTAGATAAATAAATTCTATTTTGGCAATATTAAAGGACAGAAATTTCATAAATCAAAAACAGGGCTAGATTTACCTAACCCTGTTTTAATTGTTGATTTTTTAACTCAAGTTGCTAGTTATAAAACTTTCACCCCTCGCCGTAGCTAAAATCCTGGTTTCTTCTATTGGTGAGTTTCAACTAATGGTAAATTTAACCAGGAAACTGGGTTTTTGAATAACTAGCAACTTGGGTTATTTTAGCGAGATCTCAAACCTAAATTAGATCACTTTCAAATTGGGATACTCTGCAATCATGTCATCAGAAGAAAGAGTATCACCTTCTGCTTGGGGAGTCCAAAGCACTTCCATTGCTAATAATTTATCGCCCGGAATACCACCAAACAAACGCAAAGCTTGACGTAAATCTTCGGAACTATTCACTTTTGGCAATTCCATTTTACCCAAAGTAGCTGCTAATAGAGTCACCACAATATATTCACCTGACTCTTGTTGCATTTCCGCTAAAGCACCAGAAGTTTCACCAGCTGCTAAAGCCGCATTTGGAGTAGCTTGCTTCAGCAGATTATTCATATTAGACAGAGTTTCCGAGGTAAACTTACTGCGTTCTGCTAAAGAAAAGCGATTAAATTGAGCTTCCGCAACCCCTAAACGTCCTTGTTCAGTTTCCGCACCCGCATAAACCCAATATTCGGGATGGCGTAACAAAGCTAATGTAGCTTCTTGTACCACTTCAGCGCGACCTTCGGGGGAACCTGTATCGGCTTTTTCGGCAATTTGGTTGAGTTCCGCTTGCAAACTCCGCGCATTCGCCAACAAACCAACTTGCAATTTCGCTACAGAAACATTTGGGTTGTTGGAATATCCTAATTCTTCAGATTCATCACCATTAACTCGACGGAAGGTTTGTACCAAAAAGTTAGCTAAAGTCAAGAAGATGATGATGGTAAATAAACCACCAAAACCGCCTCCAAATCCAAAAAATGGAATCAGGAAAGGAAATCCAAAACCGCCACCACCATAAGGATAATATCCCCCGGAAGGCGCTGGTGCATAACTGCGCGACCCAGAGAAAGTGCGGCTAGGGGCACCAAAAGAACCACCACCAATGCGCCCACCACTCCGGGCGGCTAAAGCCCCATCAGCGTGACCAAGTGCTAAGGTTAGCACTAGACCAAGAACAATCAGAGGTTTGACAAGTGGTTTCATAGCTGAAAGTAGTTTTTTGTACATATAACCCAGCCTTTTGAAAAGCTTTCATCTCAAAGAAATACACTGCTTCTTTGATTAATCACTTTTTTGTTACAACTTCTTTACACTCTTCTAATTTATCGCTTTCTCTCTTTCCTGGGCAGCTATCAGAGGGTGTATTGCTGGGTAGATTACCGTACCTTGACGTACTCCCTCAAAGAGCGCCAGGGCCAGCATAAAAGTTTAAAACTCGGTCATCATAATTCATGGTTTTTGCTCAAAATTTTGTTCTTACGATTCCTCGGAGTTTGGTTTCCTGTTTGGAGAAATAACTTGCTGATCGAAAGGATTAATCTTCCGAGAATCCGGTTCATTTGGAGAATAATAGACAATGTATTGAGTCGGATCGAGGATAATACCTTGACTGAGAAACTCATCTAGAATTTGTTTTCTCACCGCACTACCTGTTTTAACTATGCTAGGGGTATGGGTAGCATATTTCAACAGATAAGTCATGTAGTTATGCTTGAAAGCGGAGCTTAAGATGAGAGGCTCTGGTTCCTGTACCACATTTGGTACTTTACGAGAGGCGTTCCTCAAAATTTCGTACACTTGCTGAGATGGAACATTAGCAGGAACGGCAACTTCTACAATCCATAACGGTGCAGGATAGATGTTATCTCTTGGGTTAGGCTGAGGATTAGTTCTGTAGTTAAGCACGTTACTACTTAAAATCGTTGAGTTGGGAATACTTACAAACTGATTCTCGTAATTGAGAAGTCGAGTCACAAATAGACCTCTTTCAATCACGGTTCCCCACAGTTCGCCGATTAGAATATCATCATTAATCCTAAATGCGCGGGTGTAGGTTAACAGAATACCAGCAATAATATTGGCAACTGCTGTACTAGAACCAATTGAAAGCAGTATGCCGATGAAGATGGAAATTCCTTGGAAAGCACCACTATTTGACC
>JBAVZX010000113.1:0-5437 GCA_049589015.1 Phormidium sp.
GCGATCGCACTCCCCATCCCCAAAAAAAAGCGATCGCATTCTTCATCCTCAAAAAAAGCGATCGCACTCCTCATCCCCTAAAAGCGCGATCGCATTCTTCGCTGATTGGTTTTTTTCCAAACAAAATTGGTTCGTTACGGCGTAATTTTAGAATTGGCTCGTTGACCCAAAACATTGTTGCCGATTAACGCACCCTACCACTAGAACCGAATTACATGGTAATTACTGGCATTGCTAGTTCCTGAACCACCAGTTCTAATAAAGTGTTTTTGAACAGGGCCAGAACTCCAATTTTGATCCCAGATGTAGAAGCCAGACACTCCATTTTGAGTACCATATCCTGCAAAAATTCCTGTGTGTTGATTTGCTGCACTTGGGGTATCGTAACTACCATTTGGGCCTAAGAAAGTTGCAATAGCAGTCCCAATTGGGATATTTCCACTAGACATGACATTTGTGCCACGTTGCCAATTTGTTGTCAATCCTGTCTGTCCGGTTACATAAGCAACTAAATCCCAACATTGAGCGCCATAGTAACCGTCTACATCTATATACCGACCAGTTAATTGACCATTTAGAAGTTGTGTCAATTTAGTGTTACTAGGAGGTAGCGGAGTCGTTCCACCCCCAGGCATTGGGCTAGAGTTTGGCGGATTACCGTTAATGTAGGCACTAGGAACCCACAAGTTTGTACCCTTAACCTTGAACCACCGAGCATCTGATTGTCCTGTCCACATATCAGTGCCAACTTCACCGTAAGTCCAGGCATCGAACTCTAAACGTTTGCCGTTTGGCTCATTGCGAGAACTGCGATCGCTAAACCGAGGACTATTGCGAAGGTTGACACCAATAGAAGGCCCAACAGTACCGCTGAAATTTACAAACGTAATATTGTTGCTATTAGTTACAGCTGTAGGTGATTCCCAAGGGCGATAAGCTTTTGCCCGTTGTCCGTTCCAGAAAATGTACCCCCCTTCAAAGTCGGTTCGCATTCCTCCATTCCAAGGATATTCGCGCTTCGTGGGAAAGCCTAACCAACCACCAGAACCATTGGGAGAGCCATATTCTTCATATTCACGTTGTAAATCATACCAGACAGCAACTGCTCCATACTGAGGCGACCAATGTACCGTACCATGTTCGTAATTACGACCTTTGCCAGTTGTGCCGTATGGCGAGGTTGTAGCAGTCCAATATCCAGTAGTTGGTTCACCCAGTAACCACTTCATTTGATTGGCTTCATTATCAATCGCTATTTCCCAGCTGGGTTTTTGTCGCCAAGATGGTTGTTGACCGGGTTGCAAAGCTTCTGCCTTTCCGTCACTGATTCGGAAGCCAATACGACCGCCTTCAAAATCGGCAAAAATGGTGTCCCCATCAATGTATTCCCGCTTGGTTGGCGCTCCTAACCAGTGATTGTGACCGCCGATATTGATGTAGAAAGCACCAATGCTTCCCCAAGTAGCAACTCGGTTCCCGTTATTCCAGTGGTAGTAAAGCCGTGCTTTACCATTCTCACCCGCAAATTCTTGTATGGCTAGAGGAGAGCCTTTGCTGCTGGTGCCGCCTTTTTCGTCAGAACGGGGATAGCCGAGATATGCCCAACCACCACCGGGCAGGTTTGCGCCAACAGGACCACCTACATTTTTGTACTCTTTGAGAATTTCTCCCCATACTACGTAAGCTTTGCTTTGACCATCTTCCAGCATGATCAAAACTTCATTATTATTGGAGTCCAGGAAACGTTGAGTCCAGCCATTACCCCAACGATAAGCATCACCTTGAGCTTTGAGGCTGCGACCTTGACCATTGACGCGATTGTAGGCATCTATAAAGAGATTCGGTGCCCGTGAGCCTCGACCGATCGGATTTTCTAGTGGTTTTGATATACCACTAACTAGCAAAGAGTACGCTTGCGTAAAGGAATTACCCGAATGATTGACATTAATCGTGTAAGTTCCCGGCATAGGCGTATCAATTAGCACCTGTTCGATGTTATCGACATGGTTGCGGGTGGTGCGAACTGCTGGTGCTGAAGGATTATTGGGATCGAGCGTCCAAGGATAAAATACTTGACCGTTTGGTGCGGTTATCGATAAATCGAGATCGTTGACAAGTACACGAGTCTTTTCATCTAAACCATTACCATGTGCATTTCCTGGCGGATCTGTCCATACGAGTGTAGCTTTTAATGAGCCGCTACCATTAGATGTAATCTGATAGCTTTGTTGAGAACCTGTGTATGTGCTTTCTATTAGACGATCGCTTACTTGATTTTTAGCATTAGTCAAGAACGTCGCAGCAGCAGCCCCATCAACAACGCCCCATCCGTATGTATAATCTGGGCCTTTGTTGCCTGCATCGAAAGCTGTATGAGTTATTACACCTTTGAGTGTGGCACTACGAGGAGATGCGCCGTAGAGGTTTTTGTAGTGTTGAGTTAGTAACGCGGCTGTTCCTGTTACGTTTGGTGTTGCCATAGACGTACCGCTATAAGATGCGTATGCCGTGTTGGAACTAGCTAATGTTGAATAGACACCTACTCCATCACCGACGACATCAACCTTGAGCCGCCCATCATCCGTTGGCCCCCAGTTAGAGAAGGATGACATAACAACGTTACTGTTGTTATAGGGGTCGGCTGTAATTGCGTTGATTGCACCAACTACTAAAGTGTTTTTGGCTATTGCACCATCCGCAGATAGGGTATCGTACCCCGTATTTCCGCCATCTTTACCAGGAGCAGTCGTCATACCACTATTGGGGATTCTATACCAACCTTGTCCTTGCCAATTGGGAATATTACCGGGATTTGATGAGAAGTAACTGATGTAAGTGTTGTTTCCAGATTGATTTGCGAAACTAGCACCGCGATCGTTACCCGAAGCCCATACACTCAACAAATTAGGGTTGTTATAGAGTATCCGATCTAACTCATTAGAACCTTGACCGTACTTCCCAAAACCTTCAGCTTCAGAAAATCTCGCTCGATCTCCAAACCAACTATCAATTGAGCCGGAAACACCAATTCCTGACCAATCAATTCCAGAAGACCAGCCTATTATACTGCCATAAGAATGGTTAGATAAAGTCAACCCTGTCTTAGCAGCGGCTTCTAGTTCTTGGAAATAGTTGTTCCAATCATAGCTACGGATATTAACTTGATTAGCCATACCGCGAGCTTCGGAGTTAACTCCAGTAGCTCCTATTGTTCCGGCTACGTGGGTAGCATGATCGCTGAACTTTGAGGCTGCATCACTAATGACAACACGAGAACCAAACTCTTGATGCGTATTGCGGACTTTTGCTTCATCCCATACACCAACAGTTACACCAGAACCATTTAGGTTTAGCCCTAAACCTCCACCTGACCAAAGTTGGTCAGCATTAGTTGTATCAGCAGCGTTCCGATTAGAAAAACCCCCAATCAAATTTAACTTATCCGGACTAGGGCCTCCCAGGAACCAAATATCATCAGTAAGTTTAATAGGCTCTGGTAAAAAGCCCATTTCGGGAGTGATTTTGATTACAGGTTCCTGAACTTCAGGTTCATCATCTTTAGGTGGTTCTATTGGCAATAATTCCGGTTGAGTAGCTTTTGCCAAAGTCACCGCCGCCGCCATATTCAGCAGTCCAGCACCCGTATCGGCATCCCAATTCGGCTTACCCAAGTCAGTAGCAGTACGCTTGAGAATATCAATCACTTGGGTAAAATTCAACTTGGAATTTGCCGCCCAAACTTGAGATACAGCACCCGTCACCTTGGCAGTTGCTACCGAAGTACCAAACTCTTTGGCAGTTCCTTCACCGCTAGTTACAGTTATCGGATTTTCAGCACTCCCACCATCTGCCACAATATCCAATCCTGCACCAGAACCAGAATAATCGGCATGAGCATAAGCTTTCGATAAAGCAACGGCATTATTCACCCGTTCTGCTGCACCGACGGTAATAATATTGTCAAATTCCAACCCAGCTTTACCAAGCGCAGATATTTGTCCCGGATTATCCCCCGCCGATGCCACAATTAAAACATTATTGTGTTGCGCGTAAGCAAGTGCTGCCCGTTCCGCCCCCGTCAATTCAAACCGAGGCGTACCATCTAAGTTAGTTAAATTAAAGCTGAGATTAACTACCGCATTCGGTTGTTTAGATGTCTTAGCCGAATCGACAAATTCCATCAAAGATTCTGCCCATTGGTCAGAATTAACCTCAGCACGTCCCACCCACAAAGGTGCATCATCATTGATACCGTTAATGCCAATTTGATTGTTCTGAGTTGCACCAATAATGCCCAATGTTGAAGTGCCGGAAGTATTCCCTTCACCTGCTACTACTAATGGATTAGGATCACCATCCACTCGGTCTTGTCCTAGAATAATCCGAGAATAATCAATATCGGGATTGTTAGCACTGAAACCCTTATCAATTATTCCAACTAATGGCTGATTTTCTTTAGGAAATTCAAACTGAATAGGCGGTTTTGCTGATACTGCTGGATTCTGAGTTTCTGTTACACTTACAGCACTTGTGGTTTCCGTTGTAGAGGTAATAGGGCTGTTAGATGCAATTTTGTTTTCTGCAATAACTACATCAGATTTAGTTACATTTTCTTGAGTTCCACCATTTCCAGTTTCAATAGTTGTAACTGCTGAAGAATCAACTTTTGTTTCAGCTAACGCCACAGAATTTTTAGTTTCGGTAATACCAGAAGTAGGTGCAGATGTACTGGCATTTTCAACAGAAACTTTCTCGACTACAGTTGAAGAGGAATTACTTACAGTAACAGAAGGCTTAATTTCAGCTACTTCAGTTTCGGTTTGAGTTGTGGTAATTGTGGGAGAAGCGATCGCATTTTCCTCCCTACTCACCACCTCTTCAATCTTGTCTTTAGTTACCGTATCCTCAACATCTGAAGACTCAACTTTAACAGCATCTTGAGAGTCAGCAACTTCCGTTACTTCATCCTTTGCCAATAAAGAATCAACTTCCTCTAAAATGCGATCGTCCACCAACTCATCAGAAACTACATCTTCAGTGGTTGATGACTTATCAGCAGGTGAACTGAAAATAATTTCCTTTTCATCAATTGGAGAATCCGCGACAACTGTTTCTTCTACTTCATCATCATCAACTTCTGATTTATCTGCAACAACTGTTTCTTCTACTTCATCTTCATCAACTTCTGATTTATCCGCAACAACTGTTTCATCGATTGATTCATCATCAACTTCTGATTTATCCGCAACAACTGTTTCATCGATTGATTCATTATCAACTGGTTTTTCAATCAACTCATCAGGTAAATCCAAATCATCTTCAAACGGAATTTCTTCATCAATCAATTCCAGATCATCAACAATTTCTGGTTCGATATAAGGTTCAGCATAAGCAATCAAACCTTGACCTAAATCACTAGTTCGCCAATCTTTACCAC
>JBAVZX010000114.1:0-9034 GCA_049589015.1 Phormidium sp.
TACCCAGTCCCTAATCAATCCTCACCCGGAAACGCACAAAACCGAAATTACTCCCAGAGGCATTGGGAATTTGATTAAAGTTAAATAACACCGAACCATTGGAATTACTTTGGTCAGCACAGGGATTTCCCGAAGGTAAAGGTGCTAAAGGCGAGAAAAATCTTCCTATATCACTATCTTGGACATTAGTTAATACTGAAGTTGCCCCAGCCAAATTTAGCTGCATACCACTATTCGGGGCAAAACTATCAGGAATAAACGTAGTATTCACCGGAATCCCATCGCAGATATTTACATTGTCCGCCGCAGAAGTACCATCAGATAAGAAATAAATCGTATATTCTACCGTATCCCCACTGCGTAAAGGTTCCGAAGCCGGAACCGTAACCAAACCCAAAGGACGGAACTGCGACCAACCCGGAGCATTATCATTTTGATCAGTTGGGTCATCAATCAAATCAGACAATAGAGCGATACTACCAGACCTAATCACAGAAGTAATCCGTTTCACCAATCTGACACGCGGTTCTCTAGGAACAATCTGTACAGTAGCCGCTAATTGGTTATTCGCTGGCTGAGAATCATTAGGTGAAGTAACAATTACCGAGTTAGAAATCGTTCCTGGTGTAGTCGGAGTCACCACCACAGAAACATTCGCTGTTTGACCAGGATTAATAGTACCCAGATTGCAAACAACATTACTTCCAGAAAGTTCGCAAGTACCTTGAGAAGGCGTAGCCGAAGCAAAAGTAGTATTTTCCGGTAACGGGTTAGTCAAAACCACAGAAGTTCCCGGAACTGGGCCTGTATTTGTCACCGTAATATTGAAAGTAACATTATTCCCCACAGGCTGTGGTTCAGTTGGCCCCGTGACTTTCACCTCCAAATCAGTTTGTGGCACAATTACCTGAGCCGGAGCGGTAGCATTATTATTATTCGGGTTGCTATCATTAGTCGCACTAATAGACACCGGATTATTAATAGTTCCTGGTGTTGTGGCAGTGACAACGATCGGAATACTAACATTTTGACTCGGAGCCAAATCACCCAAATTACAGGTAATAGTATTATTAGCAAAACTGCAACTTCCCTGAGAAGGCGTAACAGAAACAAAAGTCACACCAGCAGGTAATGGATTAGTGAAAACTACCTGATTAGCAGTAGTCGAACCAATATTAGTAACTTGAGCCGTAAACGTAATATTACTACCCACAGACACCGGAGTAGCAGGCCCAGTTTGCGTCACCTGAACATCAGTGGTTACAGGAGCTAAAGTAGTAGTTACCTGGTGAAGTGGCGGCTGTGAACCATTATTATTATTAGGATTCGGGTCAGGACTATCAGAAGTACTAGACACTCGGTTAACAAAAGGCCCACCACTATTCGGAGCCGTAGCAGTCACCGTCCGAGTTATACTAGCTCCCGAAGCCAAACTAGGAATAGCCGGGAAAGTCACCACACCATTAGCAAAAGTTCCCCCATCCGAAGCATTATTAAAAGTCAAACCCTCCGGTAAAGTATCCCGAACAATAATATTAGTCGCAGAGTTCGGGCCATTGTTAACAACAGTAATAGTGTAAGAAATAGTACCACCAGGATTAACCGTAGCAGGGCCAGTCTTACTCACTACCACATCAGCGGAAACAGGAGTAGTAATAGTTGTCACAACTCTAGCTGGAGGTTGCGAACCATTATTATTGTCAGGAGTCGGGTCAGGAGTATCAGAAGTATTAGAAGCGCGGTTCACCACAGAACCTGCATTAGTCGGTGCTGTTACCGTCACAGTGCGCGTCACAGCAGTTCCCGCTGCCAAACTAGGAATCGGTGGGAAAGTCACCACACCATTGGCAAAACTACCCCCATCCGAAGCACTACCAAAAGTAGTTTCTGGCGGAATAATGTCCCGAATAATCACATTAGTCGCAGCAACCGGGCCATTATTCCGAGTAGTAATAGTGTAAGTAATAGTTCCACCTGGAGCCGCTGTTTCCGGGCCAGTCTTAGTAGTTACCACATCAGCAATTTGTGTTGGGTCATTAGTAATAGTAGTAACTACCTGTGCTGGCGGTTGCGAACCATTATTATTCCCAGGAGTCGGGTCAGGAGTATCAGAAGTATTAGAAACGCGGTTCACCAAAGGCCCACCACTAGCAGGAGCCGTAATATTCACAGTTCGAGTTACACTAGTTCCCGGTGCCAAAGTCGGAATCGGCGGGAAAGTCACCACACCATCAGCAAAAGTTCCCCCATCGGAAGCATCATTAAAAGTAGCACCCGCAGGTAAAGTATCACGAATAATCACATTGCTAGCAGGAGCAGGACCATTATTAGTAGTAGTAATAGAGTAAGAAATTCTGCCCCCTGGCGTAACTGTACTCGGCCCAGTCTTGGTTGTTACCACATCAGCATTAGTAGTAGTTGTAGTAATAGTAGTAACTACCTGTGCTGGTGGTTGCGAACCATTATTATTACCAGGATTCGGGTCAGGAGTATCAGAAGTATTAGATGCCCGGTTTACTAATGGTCCACCACCCGCAGGCGCGGTCACAATCACAGTGCGGGTAACGCTACTATTAGGTGCAAGGCTAGCAATAGGCGGGAAAGTCACCACACCATTGGCAAAAGTTCCCCCATCCGAAGCACTATTAAAAGTAACTTCTGGTGGTGTTGCATCCTGAATAATTACATTAGTGGCAGCAACCGGGCCATTGTTGCTAGTAGTTATTGTGTAAGTAATAGTACCATTGGGCGCTACTGTACTTGGCCCAGTCTTAGTAGTCACCACATCTGCCGTATTAGTAATAGTAGTAGTTACTTGGGCGGGTGGCTGGGAACCATTATTATTGTTTGGTGTCGGGTCAGGAGTATCCGAAGTATTAGAAGCCCGGTTCACTAAAGGCCCACCGCTAGCAGGTGCAGTTGCAGTAATGCTGCGAGTTACAGTTTCTCCCACGGCTAAATTAGGAATGGGTGGGAAAGTCACCACACCATTAGCAAAAGTACCTCCATTAGAAGCACTGTTAAAAGTAACTTCTGGCGGTAGTGCATCCCGAACTACTACATTAGTCGCTGGGGCAGGGCCATTGTTAGTGGTAGTAATGGTGTAAGTAATGCTGCCGTTGTGTGCTACTGTACTTGGCCCTGATTTAATCGTTACGACATCAGCATTGCTAGGTGATTGAGTAATAGTAGTTGTTACCTGGGCGGGTGGTTGAGAACCATTATTATTATTAGGTGTGGGGTCAGGAGTATCAGAAGTGTTAGAAGCCCGGTTCACCAATGGCCCACCGCTAGCAGGTGCCGTCACAGTAATGTTGCGAGTCACACTAGTTCCTGATGCCAAACTGGGAATCACCGGGAAGGTAACAACACCATTGGCAAAAGTACCCCCATCGGAAGCACTACCAAATGTAGTTTCTGGCGGGATATTGTCGCGAATAATGATGTTAATTGCGGGGTTAGGACCATTATTAGTGGTAGTAATCGTGTAGGTAATGCTACCACCAGGAGCTACTGTACTTGGCCCAGTTTTAGTGGTGACTACATCGGCGGTTTGCTGAATATTAGTAGGTACTGTGGAGGTATTGTTATTTGGGTTGCTGTCGTTGCCAGAATTAACTGTAGCACTGTTATTCACCGGAGAAGCCCCGCTATAGTTGGCGGGAACCGCTAAGGTGGTGGTAATCGTGCGAGTTTCACCAGCGGGAATATTACCCAAAGTACAAGGGAATGGAGTAGTACAAGTCCCACTATTACTCACAAAAGTAAATCCAGCCGGGATGGTGTCATTCACCTGTACGTTGGTGGAAGCGGTGTTGCCAGTGGCGGTGACGACCAGGTTGTAGGTAACATTTTGTCCGGCTGTGACTGGATTTGGGGTGGTTTGGGTTTTGACAATGCCGACATCGGCGGTTTGCGGAATCGTAATGGTTGTCTGTGCGGAAGCGCTATTGTTATTTGGGTTGGTGTCGTTGTCAGAGGCGACTGTAGCAGTGTTAGTCACTGGAGAAGTACCACTATAGTTGGGGGGAACCGCTAATGTAGTGGTAATGGTGCGAGTTTGTCCTGGGGCAAGATTACCTAAATTACAAGGGAAGGCGGTGGCACAATCCCCGCTATTGCTGACAAAGTTAAATCCTGGGATCAGTGGGTCATTAACTACTACGTTGGTGGAGTTGGTGTTGCCTGTTGCTGTAACGACAAGGTTGTAGGTGATGTTTTGTCCGGGGGTGGTGGGGTTGGCGCTGGTTTGGGTTTTGGCAATGCCGACATCGGCTGTGTTGGCGCTAACTGTGAATTGATCTTGGGCTATGTTGTTGTTGATGCCTTGCCGATCGTTATCATTGGGATCGGTGACATCGTTGGAACGTGCTACGATCGCGCGATCGTTAACAATAGTAGTTCCTACTAAAGCAGGGTCGGCAGCTAAAGTACCGGTGGCTCTAAATTCCACTACACCATTAACCGCTAGGTTAACTCTAGTGTCGATCGTGTTTCCTGTACCACTACCAGTACGACACCCTCTATCTGTTGATGAAACTGCTACTGGGGCACAAGTCCAAGTAACGTTGGAAATTTGCGATGGGATAGTATCGGTTACTCTGGCATCGATATTTTGAGATTGACCAACTGTATTTAAAGAACTTGGCCCTAAGTTTCTGACTCTAATAATATAAGTTACCTGACCCCCAGGTACAGGATTGGCTGGTTCGTGGGTTTTTGTAATTTCTAGGTCTGCTTCTCTAACCGTAAGTCCACCAGCTAAAGATACGGGATTAGAGGGAACGTATACCCAAGTGTCTATTCCTCTGTCGTTCCCAAACCCGACACTGAAACCAGGCGTGCCGTTTGTGCCGAAACTATGGGCACCACTACTACTAGGAATTCTAAAGCCTTTACGTGGATTACTTGGGATATCTGTTGGTCTTACTGGTAAATTTCTGTCATCGTAGTAAACTTCATCAGAGATAACGACACCACTAACAGGGTCTACCCGCTCGATGATGATGCCGTTTGGGTTATTCTCTGCATCAAATAAGGGAAAGTGAACTTCCCCTGTGTAGAGGGTTACTTGGGCCTGATAAATAAGATCTCCTGGGGGTACAGGAACTCCATTTCCGTCCGTGACATCCCAGTTTACAGTGTTTGTTCCTAAACTAGCCGTACCAGAAAATATTTTGTCGTTGGCGTTGCCGAAAATTCCGTCTCTGTTGATGTCTATAACTAGTGTGTAAGGTACAACGATGGGAGCGTTAAAAGTAAAACGGCCATTCAACGGTGCTGTACCTGTTTGATTTGGTGTACCCTCTATTCCGGTAAACTCGAAATTCGACGGATTAGGAGGAGAGGTAGGAGAATTGAGCAACCAGGTAGTGCCACCAGGCGTTTGTGCAAATGTGGGTAGGTTAATGTCTGGTCGGTTAAAAAAAATCTTGTGAGTGTAATCTGTTGAAGTATCATCAGTATTGGGGTTGAGGAAGTATGGTGGTGGGGGCGTTACACTTTGTGGTGCTTCAACCGATTGATAAAGGGGAGGGCCACCACTACCATTGGTAAATCCTTTGTTGTTGGCAAAAAAGATAAATCCGTAGGGGTCTAAACCATTCAAACCAACTCGATACTGATAACCATCTCTAGTTTGAATAAAAGTTTGCGAGTTGAGCTTCTGCTCATTTCCGCCCATGTTCAAAGGGAGATATTTGGCATAAGTTCTACCAGGAATGCTTGCACCACCAGCACCACGAACAGTAACATCCCAAGCGGCTATCCAAAAAACATTATTATTTTCCATATTATTTTGCCTCCAATTACCATTTGCAGCTATGGGGGTAGGATCGCTAGTGTTTGCTAAGTTAGGACTGATGAAGTTGATTTTCCAAACTCCTGTTATGCCAACAGTAATAGTACAAGGAGTATAGCCACCAGCATTGGGCAGTGGACCTGCAACTTCTTGATTACGGTTTTGAATTGCACCAGTAGCACCACAATTAGCTGTTGTACCGTTGGGTGCTGTGTAGTCTATCCGACCATTATTTAAACCTACAGCACTGGAACCAAGATTGATGGTTTCACCGCTCTGAGCGTAAACATAAATTGTGTTTTGGCGGGGAATCCCTGCTGTAAATCCATTGCGGTATTCTAGGAAGGGTCGCTCGCCTCCGTCATCCGTCAGTTCCTTACTCCCTTCCGCGAAAGCTGGTGACGACCAAGAACCAAAAACACCGAGAAAAAGTGCTAGCCAAAGTAGTTTTGTGGGCTTATTTCTATTATTTGATTTAAATATTTGTTGGCAATAGGAACTCAAAATTGTTTTGGTAGTTGGTGGGGGATTATTTCTACTAACTACTGCCTGAGATATACTATTATTTTTTACTTGCTTTCTCTGGTGTTTAGACATTTTTATGGTAGATCTTTGATGACGGCATTAACAGCAGGTTCAGATGTGCCGGATTCGCTGTCGTTGGCGATCGCACTAATTCTTTCCCCTGCTTTTAAATTGGTGAGGGTGAGCGAAAATTTTCCTTCTTGATCGGTTACTGTGTTGGTTATTGCTTCACTTAATGGCCCCCTAGAACTAGAGTTTTCATTAACGCGATATATTTCTACTGTTGACCCAGGTTTGGCGGTTCCTTCTAAGGTGACGCTGCCATTTTCTGGGTTCAAAAAGAATTCTTTGGAAATGAATATGGGGGCATCAATGCCGAAGTTTGCTGTTTGTCTGCGTCTTTGAAAACTCTGCATTTTGGGGTTTGGCCCATCGCCTGTTAAGAAAGCGTGAAAGCCTGTGTTCATTTGGGTTACTAGGTCAATACTTAACCCTTGTAGGTTGGCGAAAGAGTTGCCTAAAATGACATTGCGATCGCTATTTGGATAAGCGGCAACTACTACTCCTGGCCCAGGTTGTTCAGAAATTTGATTATTAATAATTTGATGGTCATTACCCATTAAATAAATTGCTGCTTGTTCAAATTGTCTCCCATTATTTGTAATTTGGTTTTGTTTAATTTCAACGCTGCCTTCGGGTTTAAAAAAGTAAATTCCTGAACCAGCATTGTCTCTTATTAAGTTAGATAATATCCGGCTTTGGTCAATATTTCCTTCTAAACGAATCGCATCAGGCATTCCGCCAAAGCCATTGGCAAATAAGATGTTTTCGGTAATTAAAGTATTGTTAGCTCTAGCAGAAGTAATAATAGCACTTCCGTCATGATTGGCGATTAAATTATTGCGAATTGTTGTGCCTAAACTGTTGAAAACGTAAACGCCAAAGGCTGATCTTGTGGGTAAGCGATCGTCTGTACGGTAAATTTGAAAATGTCCGGGTTTTTTATGTCCAGTTGGTACTTCTTTTTTCCTATTTAAATGAGGAATAGGGGCAGGTTTAGTAATTATTTGCTTTTCCTTGCTAGATAGATTTTTGGCAAAATCCGACCGGAGAGAAACCGTATTTCCTATCCTATCTACTCCCAACCAATTACAATCAATTACAACATTTTTTGGTGGGTTTTTACGAGGATTTCTCGCCCTACTTATTTCTCCCAAAGTTGCGGTATCCTTTGCATCACCAATGAAGATATCAGCAGGGGGAATGTTAGCAGTAGCACCCCGACGACGGGAGGAAAAACCATAAATACTTAAACCGCGAATTCTTACATGATCAGAAACCACTGTAAAACCGCGAAAAACTTCGATTCCGGGTGCAGGTTTAATAATTACTACTGGTTGAGGAATGGGAAAATTAGTAATAGTTGAATCTTGAGAAATCAACTGTTTTAAAAATCCTAATCCTCTGATTGGTTGAGGAAGTGGTGTTGGGACAGGTGTGGGAATAATTGGTCTAACTGTGGGTTTAAGCCTGGGGGCGCAAAAATTAGTTTCTCCCTGTTTTAATAAACTTAAACCTCGTATTGGTGCAGGGCGAATATTTTCAGGAATTGGTACAGGTGCTGGAGTAATGTTTCTCTCTTCTTCGGCATAACCGGGTTGAGTTGTACCATCTATTACTACTGGTGCTGCTAATGCTGGTAAGGGAGTATTTAATTCAATATTGGTGTTATTTGGAGGTAAGTTAAATTCAATTTTTGCCGAGTTTTCTTCGGTTGGTCTAATAGGGGAAATGTTGCTACGTTCGGCGGTACTTAAACTTTCTAAACTTAGTTCGCCGTTCACAATAGATATTGCTTCTCGTAATGTCAAATTACCATCTGGTTGAATGACATCTTGGTTGCTATTGACTATTACCAGTAAAGGTGAATTGGCCGAAGTTTGGCTGAAAGCAACAAGGTTAGGAATTAACCATCCTATCAAACTTAAGATTAGTAAATTAAAGGGATTTCTGAGCGCATTTGGTAAATTTTCCGCAGAAATCACCGCCAAATTGAAAATTGCCTTACTGATTCTTTGGGTTTCTGTACTAATTAACTTTGTGATCTCTCGACTCATGGCTACACCTCCGTAAGATTTCCCAATCCTGGGTTATTTTACTAACAAATTTGGAACTTGGAATTCGACGTTTAGGAATTTTTGCCGTAACTCTGAAATTATACTTTCTTGAGTGGTCTGTGTTTCCTGAGTCGGAGTTTTTTCTACTACCCATTCTCTAGTTCCTATTAAAGGTGCTGCATTTGTTAGTCCTTGGTTAAAAGTTAGAGAATTTAGCGGTGGAATAATCGGTATGTGAGGTTGCAGTGTTGTAAGTGTTAAATTTAGTTTTGGTTGGTTGGCAAAAGTTAAATTTTGCTGAATAACAGAGATATTTTTTGGTTCATTTGATGCTGGTATGGGAATTAGTGATTGTTGATTTGTTGATACTTCACGTTGGAAGCTAGGGTTAGTTTCATGGATTAAATGTGCTAATGAAGATATTTTGCTAAGTAAATTATTGTTGTTTTCTTGCTGGTTAGCTACAACAGTGAAAGGTTGTAAATGTGGCAATATTACTACTGGTAAATCTCTCGGTCTGGGACGGGGAATTGGTCTTTGGCGACCAAAACCATTAAATAGTTCGTTGACTTTAAATGTGATTTGAAAATAT
>JBAVZX010000115.1:0-4195 GCA_049589015.1 Phormidium sp.
GTTTTACAGTGTTACTAACTTGAGTAAGAAATTCTTGGAATGAGGCGTTTTCCTGAATGAAATTTCGCAATACGACTTGGTTCACAAAATAGCCAATTACTTCTTTAAATTCTCTAGCACTCCGACCTCTCATGGGAGTGCCGATGAGGATGTCTTTTTGCTGTGTATAGCGATAAATTAGTACATAAAATGCTGCTAGTAAAAGTTGATAAAGACTTGTTCCAGAGACTAAAGCGAGATTGTTAAGTTTTTCAATTAAATGTTGATCGAGGTCAAGAATATATCCTTTTCCCTGATAAGTTTGTACAGGTGGGCGGGGTTTGTCTGTAAGTAAGTTCAAAATTGGCAATTCTCCTGCTAATTTTTTTTGCCAATATTCCCAAAGTTTTTCCCCTCGCGCCCCCGACAGCATTTCTATCTGCCAGTTAACAAAATCTGTATAATATTTGTCTGGTTTATTGCTGCTAACAGGAAGTCCATTTATTTCGCGAATATAAGCTGTTTGAAATTCACAAATTAGTAAATCAACAGTTCGCATATCTCCAGCAATGTGGTGCATGGTTAGCAAGAGAATGTGTTCTTTTGCCGATCGAGTAAATAAATGAATCCGCAAAACTGAATCTGTTTCTAGGTTAAAAGGGCGATCGGTTTCAGCAAAAATTTTCTCTTTTAACTCATCTTCACTCCACTGGGAAGCATCTATTACTTCAACATAAAATTTATGTGTTTTATTGACTTGCTGAACAGCTTTATCTTGGTGGGTAGTATATACAGTTCGGAGAATAGGATGGCGTTCAACAATCTTATGCCATACATTTATAAAAGTATCAATATTTATATTGGAATTGATTTTTATTGTGGTAAATATGTTATAAGCTACATTTTCTGGAGCCATTTGGTAGATAAACCAAAGGGCTTGTTGACCAAATGAGAGCGGATAAGTTTCTGTTACTTTCATGTTCATTTGAGTTCCTTAAAATCTTTTTTCGTTACTAAAATCAGCACTTGGCATTCTCTTTACACTAGGTATATGACCCCCCTTTTGAGGTTTGCTTCACTACAATTTGTCAAGCTTTTACAGAAAGCTTTTTGATATCTTAACTACATCAGGCTTGGCAATGGTGAGAATTTATCAATCAAGCCAAAATTTTTGAAAATCAAACTGAATTCAAGTTATGTCAACAGTATCCTGTGAAACGTTCAGGTTCAGTTTTGATATTCGCCACCTTATTTACTTTGGATAGCATAACATATTTTTTCTTTACCAACGATATACAGTTTATAATTGTTGATCGTTTCAATAAATTAGTCAATACAAGCTAAGTAGTCGGACAAAAGAAAACGAGATTGTGTTAAGTTTGGCAACATAGTGAAGAGCGATCGCTCTTTTTTCCTAATTGATGTTGGGGCTAGATAAATCATTCCCCAACATCGTTTAAACTACTTGAGTATTCCTTTTTTTGAGGGAGCTATTGATCTAGGTTCCCCTCAAAACGGGTTTTGTGTAAATAATGGGCAAAATAGAGTATATTTTAGGATAAATTGCCTAAAAGCTTGCTAAAGCTAACTGCAAGAGCGACAGGCAAGAGCTAGTTTGAATTCAGCATCAGCACCTCCTTGGTAAGTAGGAATAATCTCTAAGCAATTATCTAAAATATCTAGAATATCTAGAATTGCTTCTACAGATTGCTACTAGCATTCATAATACAGGTTATCTTTTTCGTCTAATTAGGCAGGTTGAGGACAATGGTACGACTAAAACCTTGGAAAATCATTGCATTAGCAACGCCGATCGCAACTATCATTGCTTTCCTGATGGTAGCAGCAGGGCAACAAATACACGCTTGGGGCATTAATTGGATCTGGGCTATCTTCACTTTAATTTTAGTGGGTTGGCGTTGGTTGTTGGTAAAATGGACGCAACCTGTGGTGGCGCAGATGGAAGCTGTGGTTGCAGAGGTAAATAAAGAACTGGAAGCTGCTGCTGAAGATGCTGTTAGTTTACCTGCGGGAAATGATGCTGTAACTAAGGCGGAAGCTGCATTACAAGAAGTATTAAAAACTGCACAAAACGATCGCCCAGTTTGGGAAGATTGGGGTACTTTTTGGCAACGTTGTCAGCAGTTAGTAATTGCGATCGCACAGTCCTACAACCCAGAGGTAAAATATCCCTTACTTAACATCTACATTCCCCAAGCTTACTCTCTAATTCGCGGCACAGTCGATGATATGGATCGCTGGATGCAAAAATTGTCTCCCGCCTTGAATCAAGTTACAGTCGGACAAGCAGTAGAAGCTTATGAAGTTTATCAAAGATTAGAACCTTCGGCGCGAAAACTTTGGCAAATCTGGAATTGGGCACAATGGATAATTAACCCAGCAGCAGCCTTAGCAAGAGTAGCTAGTCAGCGTTCCAACAACCAAGCAACTCAGCAATTATTGATAAATTTAGGTCAACTTTTGCGAGAAGCTGCTTTGCGGAATTTAGCTCGCCAAGCAATTCAACTTTATAGTGGTATTGCCGCAAATCTTTCTGCATCTGCTGTTTCTCCACCCACTCTTCCCCAAGCAAAAACCCAAACTTTACGAGATATTTTAACTCAAGCTGAACCTGTAGAAAAAGTAGAACAAAAACCCGTGAATATTTTATTGGCGGGAAGGACTGGATCGGGAAAAAGCAGTTTAATTAATACTTTATTTCAGGCAGATTTAGCCGCCGTTGATGTTTTGCCTAGTACTGATAAAATTCAAAGTTATCAATGGAAAACTCGCACCGGAGAAAGTTTAACACTTTGGGATACTCCTGGTTATGAACAAGTGAAGCGGGGAGAGTTACGGGAGTTAGTAATTGATTACGCGACAAATGGCGATCTTTTATTATTAGTGACTCCCGCTTTAGATCCAGCTTTGCAAATGGATGTAGACTTTCTCCAAGATATTAAAGCAGAGGTTGCGAACCTACCAGTAATTACAGTTATAACTCAAGTCGATCGCTTACGTCCAATTCGGGAATGGCAACCTCCTTATGATTGGCAATTTGGAGAAAAACCAAAAGAAATAGCGATTCGAGAGGCAACTGAATATCGTGCTAAACAATTAGGAGAATTCAGCAAATTAGTTTTACCTATTGTTACTTCGGATAGTCAAACTAATCGTACTGCTTGGAATCTTGATGGGTTATCTTTGGCTTTAGTAAATGCCATTTCCCCTGCCAAACAACTGCGGTTAGCCAGATTTTTGCGTAACTTAGAAGCGCGAACTGTCGCCGCCGCCAAAATCATCGATCATTACACTTTTCAAATGACAACTACTCAAGGTTTAGCCGCATTTTTGAAAAGTCCGATCCTTCAGTTTATTGCTACGATGTCTACTGGATCGCCATCTTTAGCTTTTGTCTTAGCTCAACAAATTCCCGTAGAACAATTACCTGTTGTCATTGGTAAATTGCAAATGGCTTATGACATTTACTCACTTTTAAATGACAAATCTAAACCGCTTGACTTTGATTTACGACCACTTTGGTTATTGTTACTAGAAAATTCGGCTGCGCCCGATCGCAATGCTTGGGCATTTGGACACACTTTAGTAGAATTTTGGACACAAAATCTCACAGTTCCACAACTACAAGAACGCTATAATTACTATTTAAATTCACTTAAGAGGTAGTAAATTATTGATGGCTTCAGTAGCTTAAATTAAGAAGCACTTTGGCGAACTTTTTCCGTTTGTAGCAAAACTTTATTCTGAAGGAAATTTTCCAAAGATTGACTATATTTTGACAAAGAAGGGGGAGAATTAAAATTAGGCATTTCCTGCCAACAGTGGCGACAATACCAAAAAATTTGGTTATGACGAATATGCCGCAACATGGTATGAGAACAACAGGGACAACTTGCCATTTTCTTAGACCTCAATAACTAACGAGGACGGATGACAATTGATTTACCGATAACGATTTTGAGAGTATGAGGAATATTTGAAGATTTTTTGAAGATGAGCTAAAAATAACGGAAAAGTTATAAAAGTACATAATTGGTTACACAGGGGCGGAGCATTCAGGCAGAAGGTAAAAATTCTCCTTGTCCCCTTGTCCCCTTGTCCCCTTGTCCCCTTGTCCCCTTGTCCCCAGTTCCCAGTCGTTTAAATAGTCTGATGTTCCAGAAAACAATGAGTTACTACTGCTAATAAATCATGT
>JBAVZX010000116.1:0-3758 GCA_049589015.1 Phormidium sp.
AATCTTCTAAATCTTCTAATAGTTCTTGCAATGCTTGAAATTCTTCGTAGGGGAGAACAACAAATACTTTCTTGCCGTTTTTGGATAAATATTCTGGGTGTAGTTGAATCATCATTATCTTCCTCTAGTTATGAATAAGCGTCGCTGCGATGTTTAATGCGGTAAACTACAATTATATTGTCTTCTATTTCAAATAATACTCGGTAATCTCCCACTCGCAAACGATATTCAGGAGTAAAATTGGTTAACCGCTTTACATCGCCTGCTAAGTCGTTTTTTAATGCTTCAATTTTAGCTAAAATTCGGCTACTATTCTCAGCACTAAGAGATTTTAAATCTTTGATGGCGCGTGGTTTGAAATCTACTTGGTATTCCAGTTGTCCTCACTGATAATGTAACTAAAGTAGCAGATATATCATAAGCAAAATTTTAGAGGAAAAAGGGATATTTTAACTACGCCGCCGAAATTGTGCGCGTACCACTCGCCACAGCATCAGCAATACAATCCAAACTAAGGCAAAGGGGAAAGCGAATAAACCTAAAATGAAGCATAAAGCTAATTGCCATTTTCCACGTTGGGCAAATTTAGCTATCAATTTCACCCAGTTGGGATAAGGCATAGCTTCAAGGGGTAGCCCAAGTTCTTGTAATATTAGAATTGCTTGATATGCAGCAGCAAAATATTCTTGGATTTTGCCAATTTCGTTATATGATATAGATAAATTTTTTAGGGAAATAGATTCACATCTCTTATCGCCTATTTCTCTTTTAATTTCTAGAGATTGCAGATGAAAACCAATCGCTTCCTGATATTGTCCTAGAGATTGGTAAGCAGCGCCCAAATTACCAAAGGCAGTAGCTTCACCAAGACGATCCCCGATTGACTGTGCAATTTCCAGAGATTGCTGATAAAAGGGAATGGCTTGCTGGTATTGTTTCAAAAAGTAGTAAGCACAGCCTAAATTATTCAGGGAAACAACTTTACCCTGGCAATTTCCAGTTCGCTGCTCAATGTCGAGCGCCTGCTCATAGTAATCAATGGCTTGCTGATATTGCATCAGAGAATCATAAGAATAACCGAGATTCGTTAGACATTTAGCTTCATTCTCATGGTTGCCAAGCTGCCTAATAATTTTCAGCGCCTCTTTGCAGAACTCAATCGCTTGATCGTATTGTCCTAGAGAACGGTAAGCAGTTCCAAGATTATTCAGAGCAGCAGTTTCTTCTTGGCGAGAGCCAATTTCTCGTGCAATAGTTAGCTGCTGGTAAATGTACTCAATTGCCTTGTGGTATTGTCCCAAAGACTCGTAGGCTCTACCAATATTGCCCAGGCACTCTGCTTGACCTTTGGGATCGTCTATCTCACTTACAATCTTGAGAGACTGCTGGTGGAAGTCTATTCCCTTCTCGTATTCCTTGAGATAACGGTAAACGTTTCCCAGATTGTTCAGGTATACAGCTTCTCCGTGTAGATCGCCAATTTCTTTGAAAATAGTCAGCGACTGCTGATAATAATCTATTGCCTGCTGGTATTGCCTTAAGTTGTTGTAAGCATTTCCTAAACCATTAAGGGAATTAGCTTCACCTCTTCGATCGCCTATTTTCCGTCTAATTTCTAGAGATTGCTGATGGTATTGAATCGTCTGCTCGTATTGACCCAAGGAATTGTAAGTACTCCCCAGATTCCCCAAAGAATTTGCTACCCCGTTAAGATAGTTAATCTCTGTGCAGATTTCTAAAGCTTGCTGATAATAATCAATTGCCTCCTGGTATCGCCCTAATGAATCGTAAGCACAGCCTAAATTCCCAATAGAAGCTGCTTCCCAAGAACGATTGCCTATCTGCCGATAAATTTCTAGAGATTGCTGATGACACCGAATTGCTTGCTGGTATTTTCCCAAAAAATTGTAAGCAGCGCCCAAAGATATAAGTGCTGCGCCAAATTTCCCCTTTTCATTCTCATCTGTCGGTTTCCAAGAATCAACTAACGAGGTATATATTTTAACGCGCAGCTTGTTGTACCCTCGCAAATCTAAAAACCTGTCTACGCACTCATAAATGGTCGCGAATGCTTCTACATATTGTTCCAACTGACAGAGATGATAAAAAATTTCCAAATATCCTGTTATATCTTCTAAATTCTGCCAAGGCGGAGATTTAACCTGCGATTTATAATAATCGATCGCCCTCTCATGCGCCTCCTTCAAATCTCCCGCAACTCCTCTCACATACTCCAACACCAATGGCTGAAACTGAAACCACCATTGCCGATTTTCTCTTTCTTCCTGCAACAGCGATTTTCTCACCAATAACCGCAAATCTTTTTCAACATTCTCTTCTTCCATCACCGCAGCAGCAGCCAAACTATTAAACCGAAGCCGATAAACACTCACATTCAACAACAACTTTTTCAACCTTTCATCTAGTCGGTTAAAACTAGCAGCTAAAACCTCTTCAACGCTGACAGTTTCACTGCGATGCCAACCAGAAATTTGCAGGGGGTTTCTATCTAAAAAACTGATATCCGCATTTTCCCCTTCTTCCTCTTTCAGAAAACCAGCCACAAGTTTAAGCGATAAAGGATGCCCTTTTACTCGCTGGGAAAATGCCTGAAATCCTTCCTCACTACCAGTAATTCCTAATACCTTTAACAGCGTCGCCCCCGCTTCTGGCTTAAATCCTGTCAACTCGACGCAATTATCACTGGGTACATCCCATCGTTCCTGAGTAGTTACTAAAATTACACTCTTGCCACCATAACCCAGCCAATCTTGGAAAAACTGCTGATAGAAATTATCCTGAAATTGCCCATCTTGCAGCAAAGTTTCTAAATTATCAATTACCAGCAAATATTTATTATTTTGCAGACAAGTTAGCAGGCGATTAGGTAAATTTTGTTCATCTTTCAAGATGGGTGAATCTTCAGGCAAATGCAAGAATTGTCGTAACACCAATCGCGCCATTCCGGTAAATATTCTCATTTCAGGATTGCGAAAAATATCTACCCAGAATTGTCCTAGAAACCCGGTTTCTTGAAGAAACCGGGTTTCTGCATAAATCTTGGCAGCTAAAGTTGATTTACCCATGCCGCCAACTCCAGTAATTCCTATTAGCTGCTTTTTGTTGTCTGCTAAGAATTGGTGTAGTTGATTTATTTCTTCTTCTCTGCCGATAAATTCAGATATTGTTAGATGTGGATCGCTTAAATCAATGTCCGCTTGCGGAATGATTTTATCTATTTTTTCTGCAATTTCTGGAATTAGTTTAGTGGTGTCGAGAATTTCGGTAGCCGTGTCGAGAGTTTTGTTAGCAGTTTCTTGAACTTACTCAATTTGGGTTTCAATTATTACTAAAGTATGCGCGATCGCTATCAATTCATCTCGCAATCCCGATTCTACCTGCCTCATCCAACTCTGGAAACTCTCGATCCAAGGTTGCAACAATTCGGCGATTTCTGGCGTACTGGGATTAACAGATTTAATTTGCTGCAATTCTGCGAGAATCAAATCGCATTTACTCTGCAAATCAGCATTTGATTTCCGAATTTCCGTAATAAATTCCCCCAATAATAACAGCATCATCCCAGAAAAAGCTACGGGATTTTCTTTCAACACTTCTCGCAAAGCTTGGGGAAATTTAGTATACAATTCTCCTGCTATTTCTAGCAAAACTGTTTCGGGAATTAAATCAATTTTTGGTGTTTCTTCCACACATAACCAATTGAGGATTTTTACCCAATCCTCTGCGCTGTCTAAAGC